>JALZBM010000207.1 GCA_030947385.1 Vulcanimicrobiota bacterium | reverse complement strand
CTTCGAGCAGTTCGGGAATCAGTTCGTCCACTTGGGTCGGCACGCCGACGCCGATCGTGTCGCCGATTGAAATTTCATCGCACCCGAGGTTTTGCAGCGCCTCCGTCACGCGAACGACATTTTGCACGGGCACGGCGCCTTCGTACGGGCAACCGAATGCGGTCGAGACGTAGCCGCGGACCCACATATTGTTGGCGCGCGCTTCGCGGATCACCTCACCGAAGACGTTCAGCGATTCTTCGATCGTCATGTTGATATTTTTCTTGGTAAAACTCTCACTCGCCGCGGTAAAGACCGCAATCGAATCCACGCCGGCGGCCTTCGCGCGTTCGAGACCTTTCCGGTTTGGTGTCAATACCAAATACCGTACGCCAGGCGCTTTGGTGACGCCCGCAAACACTTCGCTTGCGTCAGCTAAGCGCGGGATTGCTTTCGGGCTGACGAACGACGTCGCTTCGATCAACTGCAAGCCGGTTCGTGACAGCAAGTCGATATAGGTAATTTTATCCCGCGTCGCGATCTGCGCTTTTTCGTTTTGCAGCCCGTCACGCGGACCCATCTCGCAAATCTTGACGTGCTTCGGAACGCTCATGCGCCTTGGCCGCCCGTAAACTTGCGGAGGACCTCGAGCGTGATCGGCCAGACGCGATCGTTGCTCATGAAACCCTTGGTAAGAAACATCATAGCGTCATAATGGCCGATGATGTTCATGTGGTTGCAGTGCGGGCCGATCACGTAGTGCGCGGGAATCCGTCCGCCGAGCGTCGCCGAATCCGACCACACGAGGCCATCGTTATCGCCGCCGCGCTTGGGAATTTCTCCCATGATCGCCAGCATGTTCGCACCCGCCGGCCCGACGATCGGCTCGCTATCGAGCACCCAGATTTTATTGCGTTTGTCGGGCACGTGTTGCCAATGGCCGCCCGTACCGTTATACCAGCGCATGAAATCCGAATGCAGCGCCATATCGCCCATCGCCTTATCGGGAATGCGCAGCATGCGCGTGATGTGCGGCATGGCAAGCGTCGTCACGCCCCAATTCGGCGTCGCGATCATGATCGTATGGCTCACTTCGTGCGAACGCTCGGGATATGCGCGCAAAAATCCGCGCGTAACGAGGCCACCTAGTGAATAGCCGAGCGTGACGACCGGAAACTGATGGCCGCGATTGCGCAGATCCGTCAAATGTTCGGCGAAGCGATCGATGCGGTCGCGCAAATCGTCATCTTGTTGCGGGAACGTCACGCACTCGAACCCGAACGAACGCAATCCCGCGATGCCGTCTTTCCCATATTCCAGGATGTCGAAATGATCCGGCGGCTCGTTGTAGCCGGGAACCATGATCATCGTGCGTTGCGCCATCGTCCTTATGCGAGTTCGACGAGCGGGGCCGAACCCGTTACAAGCTCCCCTTCTTTAACGAAAACTATTTTGACCGTGCCGCTGCTCGGCGCTTCGATGCGGTGCTCCATCTTCATGGCCTCGAGCACGATCAGCAGCGCGTGATCCTCAACGGCATCGCCGTTTTTGACGGCGATCTTGACGATCTTCCCAGGCATCGGCGAAAGTATGCGTCCCGATGCCGCCGGACCGCCCTGCGCGCTCAATTGCACTGAGGGCGGCTCAACGAATGCAAACGTTGCAGACGTTCCGCCGAAAAGCACTTCGACCGAACCTGCGTCGATTTCCGACGCCGTTCCGGAGATCGTTTTGCCGTCGAGATGCACGTCCCGATTGCCGATCGTTAAACTTCCGGCGACGTCGCCCGTAAGCCGATATGTCTGCGGGTCGGCGGTGGCGGAAACCTCGATCGCGTATGCTTTATCGCCGTCGCTCAAGCTGAGCGGAATGCCGACGCCGCCAATTCGCCAGGGCGCCAAATCGTATTCGATGAATGCCGCCGCCGCTAGAATGACGGCTTCGCGAGGTGTTGTACGTGTAGCAAACACGTGCGGATCGAGTCGCTCGCTCAAAAATTGCGTCGTCGTATCGCCGTTCCGGTACGCGTCGTCGCGCGCGATCCATATTAACAGCGGCAGATTCGTGCGCACACCGCCGATTGAGAATTCCACGAGCGCGCGTTCCAATCGCGCGATCGCTTGCGCGCGATCCGTTCCCCACACGATGAGCTTGGCGAGCATTGGATCGTAATAGACCGACACCTCGCTCCCCCACTCGACGCCCGCATCCAAACGGATGCCGGGGCCTTGAGGCGCCTCCCACGCGCTGATCGTGCCTGTCGACGGCAGCATATTGTTGTAGGGGTCTTCTGCGTAAATGCGCGCTTCGATCGCCCAACCGTGCGGAGTGACATCCTTTTGCGCGATAGTCAAGCGGTCGCCGTTTGCGATGCGCAGTTGCCACTGCACGAGGTCGACGCCGTAGGTGAGTTCCGTCACCGGATGCTCGACTTGCAAGCGCGTGTTCATTTCCAAGAAATAGTATTTGCCGTCCTGGTCCAGCATAAACTCGACGGTTCCCGCATTGACGTACCGTACCGCTTGCGCCGCGCGAACGGCTGCCGTGCCCATCTCCGCGCGCAAGGCCGGCGTGAGCGCGACGGACGGCGCCTCTTCGATAATTTTCTGATGGCGGCGCTGAATCGAACATTCGCGTTCGCCGAGATGAATCGTATTGCCGTGCGCATCCGCAAGCACTTGAAACTCGATGTGCCGCGGACGCTTCAAATATCGCTCCAGCAGCATCGTATCGTCGCCGAATGCGGCAAGCGCTTCGCGTTTGGCCGCATCGAGCGCTTCATCGAACGCTTTGAGATCCTCGACCACGCGCATACCGCGTCCGCCGCCGCCGGCGCTCGCTTTAATCAGGAGCGGAACGCCGATTTTTTCCGCTTCCGCGCGCAGGGTTTTTGGTGCTTGATCGGCCCCGTCGTAACCGGGAACGACGGGCACGCCGTTCTCGCGCACCAGCATTTTGGCATCGCGCTTGCTGCCCATGGAGGCCATCGCCTCGGGCGATGGTCCGACGAAGATCATGCCCGCATCGCGCACGGCTTGCGCGAACGCCGCGCGTTCGGAGAGAAATCCATACCCCGGATGCACTGCATCCGCCCGCATCGTTTTCGCGGCCGCGACCACCGCGTCGATATTTAGATACGATTCCGAGGCCGGCGCCGCTCCGATGCAGGCGGATTCCGCCATCGCCGTGAGGTGGAACGCATCGGCGTCGGCTTCCGAGTAGATGCCCAGCGGCGTTATGCCCATTTCGCTCGCGCCGCGCGCGACGCGCACGGCAATTTCGCCGCGATTGGCAATCAGCAAGCGCGAAATCATTGTTCGGTCCACGCCGCTTTGCGGCGTTCCAAAAATGCGCGCAGGCCTTCTTGCCCCTCCGCACTGGTGCGCTGCTGCGCGATGGCATGCGACGTGAGATCGCGCGATTCGTCGTACGTTGCTGCGCTTACCGAAGCGATCGCTTTTTTCGCAACGGCGATCGCCGTCGGGCTCGCGGTCAAAATTTCGGAAACAACACGGTCCACCGCCGCATCCAATGTTTCAAGAGGCACGACTTCGTGCACCAGGCCAATCGTCATCGCGCGCGCGGCATCGAACCGTTCGCCCGTAAGAAAGAGCGCGCGCGCATGCGATTGCCCGATTTTCGCCAGCACGAAGGGCGAGATCACGGCGGGTAAAATGCCGAGCTTCGTCTCGGTAAAACCGAACAGCGTTTCCGCCGATGCCAGCACGATGTCGCACACCGCCGCGAGGCCCGCCCCGCCGCCGAGCGCCGCGCCGTGCACGCGCGCGATCACGGGTTTGCTGCAGCGGTCGATGGCGCGAAACATATCGGACATGCGCTGCGCGTCGGCCACGTTTTCTTGGCGGGAGAGATCGAGGGAAGCGCGCATCCAGTTGATGTCGGCGCCTCCGCAAAACGTCTTGCCTTCGCCCGAGAGGACGACCGCGCGCACCGCAGGGTCCCCATCGATCTGCCCGAAAGTCCGGTGCAGTTCGGCGATCAGCTCCGCATTAAAGGCGTTGCGGACATCCGGCCGGTTCAGGCGCACGTGCGCGATGGCTCCGGCGGTCGAAATGGTAAGTACGGCTGTCGGCATGCGCGCGGACCTTTCTCGATGGAATCCGCCGCGGCCTATGCTGCGTTTACATGCTATAAATGAAGGCGGCTATGGCGCTCGGCTCCACCATCTACCGGCATTCGGTGACGACGCGGCTCACGCACTGGGTCTTTTTCATCGCGTTTCTCGTACTGGTCAGCAGCGGTCTGCAGATCTTCAACGCCGCCCCCTACCTGGATGCCTCCGATAAGAGCAATCCCGCGCACCGCGTGCTTTCCATCGATTCGACCGACTCGCATCAGGGCCGCACCGCCGTCTTCGGCCACACGTTTTTCACCACCGGCTGGCTCGGCTATGCGGACGACGGCATGGGTGGGAAGACCGACCGCGCTTTTCCGGGTTGGATCACGATCCCCGCATTTCAATCCCTCGCCGACGGCCGCCGCTGGCACCTATTTTTTGCGTGGGTGATGGTGATTTGCGGCGCTGCGTATTTCATCTCCGGCTTCACGCGCGGAAATCTCAAAGAGCTGCTTTTGCGCCGCGAAGATCTACCGAAAATCATGCCCATGCAGCTTTACTATTTGCGTCTGCGAAAAGATCCGCCGCCGCACGGCACCTACAATCCGTTGCAAAAGACGGCGTACACGATCGTCTTGTT
>JALZBM010000048.1 GCA_030947385.1 Vulcanimicrobiota bacterium | reverse complement strand
TTTAGATACCGGCTCGTATCTTGCAAGCTCTTGCGCCCGTAGCTCAAATGGATAGAGCGGGGGACTCCTAAGCCTCAGGCTGCTGGTTCGATTCCAGTCGGGCGCATATCCCGTCGCTCCTTCGACGCCTTCATATCTTGATAGGCATGCCAGCCGCGGCGAGCGGCGCCCACCGTCGCTAAGGCGAGTCCGATAAACCGTACGACTCTAAAAATCTTACCCATAGGTGAAGCTCCTCGTTTCTCTGGCCATCTATATACCGTTCGCGATGCAAATCGAAACGGAACTTCCAGGCCCATTAGGCGAAAGTGTCCCCCATGATAGAAGTCGTCGATTACGAATTACTTGCAACCCAGGCGACCGGGCTGCTTGAGGGCGAACGCGATTTGATTGCCAACGCCGCCAACCTCGCCGCATTTCTCTATCAGGAACTGCCGGACGTGAATTGGGTCGGATTTTATTTCGTCCAAGGTTCGGACCTCGTGCTGGGGCCATTTAACGGGAAACCGGCGAGCAGCCGCCTCGCGCATGGACGAGGCGTCTGCGGAGCGGCTGTTCGCGATCGCACTACCGTGATCGTGGACGACGTTCACGCGTTTAGCGACCACATCGTATGCGACTCGGCCTCGCAGTCGGAAATTGTCGTTCCGCTCTTTCACAACGATGAAATCTTCGGTGTTTTAGATATTGATAGTCCGGTGAAGGCACGCTTCACGCAAGCCGATCGCGACGGACTGGAACAAATCGTGCAATGCTTTGTAAAAGCGACGACGATTCCAGGAGACATTAAATAAACAAAAACCCGCCAGTTTAACGACGGGTTTTTTAAATGGAGCCCTCGATGGGGATTGAACCCATGGCCTCGCCCTTACCAAGGGCGTGCTCTACCACTGAGCTACGAGGGCAGACTGTCGGAGTCGGTACTCCGTTCGCTCACGCAGTCCCTACCGAGAGTGACCTTGCCGAGAAGGTAGTGTTCTGCCCATCTCAACCTCTTTGCTTGACCGTTTCGTGTGGGTTCAACTCGCAGTTGAATGCCAAAAAGCAACTGGACATCTGAGATCGGGACGAGATACACTTCCGAACGTTGCGGACAGTATACGCCGAAAGCATCGATTTCACCGACGTATCGCCTACATGATCCGCCGCGATGCGCATGGGAACTAGAGCACGGCACCCGAACCGCGCCATTTCGTACATTACCATTCTTCACTTGAACGCGGAGCAGTTTTCCGTGACCATCCGCAATTAAATCGTAGCGATGATTTTCTCCAAACGGAATGCAGATGCGATATCCGGCCTCCACGAGCGCCGTCATTACCGCGAGTTCCGCAAAATCACCGATGCGTTTTGTGTCTCGTCGTTGCTCCACTGCGCAACGATAACAAACCCGTGTGCCCACTGGTTGGCACTTTTACGAAAAACAATTGGAGCGGGCGGCGAGAATCGAACTCGCGCTGTCTGCTTGGAAGGCAGAAGCACTACCACTATGCAACGCCCGCGCGTCGCGTCTTACAAAACGAAGACGAAATTATTTGGGCAGGGCAGGATTCGAACCTGCGTACCGGTTTCCCAGAATGGATTTACAGTCCATCGCCTTTAACCACTCGGCCACCTACCCATGCGTACGCCTGCGTTGACGCCGGGGCACAGCGGGCCAAGGTACGCTACGGCGGCGGCCGGTTCCTCGGAGACCGGCCGCTTCTTTTATGAACGCTAGGTCGTTTGCTGTGCCGGAAGTTCTTCGGCCGCAAGATAGAGGCTCCAGGGTTTTTCGGGATGGTGATCGGGCGGGAACATGCCGCCTTTTGTGAGTTTGATGCGATGTCCGCATTCCGAACACTCGTAGTCGCCGGAGACTTCGACGGTTTGGCCGCCGCTTCCAAATATTTCTGCCATACGGCCGTGTACCCAAAAATGCCACCGCGCCGGTGCTCTAAAGTATCTTTCGCATGATGTAGTGCGGCCCGCTCGCGGCGACTTCAAAGGGGTCGCCTTCGGCGAGGAATCCCGCGCGCTCGTAGAACGTGCGGGCTGCAGCGCGCGCATTGCACCACATGTAGGAGCCGCCGGATTCACTTGCGTACGCGATGCAGATCTCGAGCACGCGTGCGCCGAGGCCGCGATTGCGGTATTTCTCCGCAACGGCCATGCCGCGCAAGCGCCACGCAGCCGGATCGGCCTCACCTTGCGGCGGCTGGTTCAACATCGATCCCACGGCGACAAGAACGCCGTCATCATATAATCCGACGTGCAGACTTGCGGGATCGTCGTCGCCGGGATAGATATTCTGTTCGAACGGAACATTCGGCCGCAACACGGCTTGGCGCAACTCGCGCGCCTGCGCCGCAGTAAGCGTCGCTACATCCATTAAGGCACCGAAACGCCGGTTAGCGGACAGTTATACTTGCGAAATGCGCACTCCAGTTGCCAGCCGGCGCGCTCGTAAACGCGTTGCGCCGCCCGATTCGTATGCGCCGTTTCCAAAAACATTCCGACGGCGCGAAGCTGCGCAGCGTGCCCTCTCGAGCGCCCTAGCAACGCACTTGCAGTGCCCCGGCCGCGCGCATCAGGGTGAACGAACAGGTCCTCCAATAGGAGCACCGGTCCGAGGTAGACTGAGGAGAAAGTCGTGAACAACTGAACGAATCCGACCGCACTCGTACCATCACGAGCGATAAAGATCGTCGAATCTGCATTTGCCAAGCGTTCACTCAAAAACCGGTGTTCGGCCGCCGGTTCTGCAGCGCGCTCGTAAAACAGGCGGTAAGCGCGAAAGAGCGGCAGCAGGTCGTCAAAATCGTCGGGGTCCGCGCGGTGAATTTCGACATTAGCCATCTTCGGAATTTTTCCGTGCCACCACGCTGTCATCCCCTCCTGCAAAAATATGGCATCACCGAGCGCATCGTTTGGGCGTCGTCAAAATGCTCGGTTGCCAAAGGTCGAACCCGTCCCAGACGTCCAATAACCCCAGCTGCCGCCGACGTAGCTCAGCTGGCCAGAGCGTCTGATTTGTAATCAGAGGGTCGCCGGTTCGAATCCGGCCGTCGGCTAACTGCTAAGAGAAGGCTCGCGTTAGCGCGAACCTTCTTTTCTATATGCAACCCGTCAAAACCAAATGGCAGAAATCCGGCCTCGTCCTCGTATGCGAGCGCTGCTTCAAAGAGCGCATTCCGCAAGACGATCCCGAAAAGGCGGCGGAGATCGGCGACTTCAATCTGCGCGATTGGCTTAAAACGCAACTCAAAGAGGCGGGTCAATGGGGTCATATCCGCGCGATTAGCACGAGTTGCATGGACGTGTGCGCGAAAGGCCGCGTCACCGTCGCCATCGATCCGCAAGACCGCAATAAGCCGGCCGAAGTCTTCGTCGTCGATCCGCTTCCCGACAAAGAAGAGCTGCTCAAGAAAATCATCAAACGTTTGGGTGACTAGCGAAACTTTGCGTACACGTTGACGAGCTTGTCCCCAAGCATCGTCTGCCGTTCGAGCTGCATGCCGTTTTTCAACGCGACTTTGATCGATGCGCTATTCTCCGGCATGACAAGTGAGATAACGCGCGTGCGCCCGAGCCGCGCGAACGCATCGCCGGCCAGACAAACGGCGGCTTCGGTCGCGTAACCGCATCCCCAGTACTCGGGAAGGATCGCATAGGCAACTTCCGTCTCTTCCGCACCATCGATTTCCCAGTGCAGCAAACCGCAAATACCGACGAACGCCTCATCTGATTTTGTAAACACGGCCATCAGTCCGTGGTTGTACTTGTCCCACGTGCGATCCGTGTGACGCTGCAACGTGGCCGCCTCTTCTTCAACCGAGGCGGGTTTCTGACCCGATAGATATTTGATAACCCGGTCATCGCCGTACAGCCTGAATGCGAGCGGCGCATGTTCGGCGGTTAGCTGCTCTAGCAAAAGCCTTTCCGTTTCTAAATGCATCACGGTGACTTCGCGTGGATCGTGTTATCGCTTTTCATTTGGGCGCCCTTCGACAAGCTCAGGGTGACATGGGCTTATAAAAAGAGCGCCGTTGCCGGCGCTCTTTTGTTTACGGAAGCTCGATCTCCGAGAGATTTTTTTCGATCTTTCGCTTGACGCGCTGCAGCGCGTTGTCGATCGACTTTACGTGGCGGCCCAAATCGCGCGCCATCTCTTGATAGCTCTTGCCTTCGAGATAGGAAAGCAACACTTGCGATTCGAGTTCGGAAAGATTCTCTTGAATGCGCTCCTTGATATCTTGAGAAACTTCCTGATTGATCACGAGTTCTTCGGGATCGGATGTTTTCTGCGACGCCATTACGTCGAGCAACGTGCGTTCGCTGTCTTCGTCGTAAATCGGTTTGTTTAGCGAAATGTATTGATTGAGCGGAATGTGCTTTTGACGCGTCGCGGTCTTGATGGCCGTAATGATTTGACGCGTGATACAGAGCTCGGCAAAAGCGCGAAAACTCGAGAGCTTGTCGGCTTTAAAGTCGCGGACGGCCTTGTACAGACCGATCATGCCTTCTTGGATGATATCTTCGCGGTCGGCTCCGATTAAGAAGTAGCTTTTTGCTTTGATTCGGACGAAGTTCTTGTACTTGTTGAGCAGGAACTCCATCGCCAGGTTGTCGCCGGCTTTCGCCGTGGACACCAAGTCCTCGTCGGCACGCTCGTGGTACTCGAGACTGTCCGGCGCAGGCTGGGTCATTGCCATTATTTCGTGCCCTCAGGTGTTGAAAATGTGCCGAAAATCGCAAGCCGCGGCTCGTCGAGCGCGGCACATCCTGCATAGTATAGGAGGTGGCCCCTTGCGCGTCAAGGTTAAAACTCTTAATCGAAACTTCAATCAGGACGGGTTAGAGGAGGCCCCTCTTTGCCTCACAACCTCATAGAGCAGGATGCCGGTTGCAACGGAGGCGTTGAGGGACCCCACCTTACCCAGCATCGGGATTCGCAGGAGGTAGTCGCACTCGCGTTTCACGAGCTGCGAGAGCCCTTCGCCCTCCGCCCCGATCACCAGCGCCGCCTCCCTAGCCAGATCCGCTTGCGTGTGCGGGATCGACTCCGGACCCAAGTCCGCGCCGAATATCCAAACGCCGGCCTTCTTAAGCATTCTTATGGTTTGCGAAATGTTCGCAACGCGAGCAACCGGTAGGTGGGACGCCGCTCCGGCTGCCGCCTTCTTCACCGTCGCGTTGACGCCGGCCGAACGGCGTTCCGGCAAAACAACGCCGTGCGCGCCGGCACACTCCGCGGTCCGGATGATCGCTCCCGCGTTGTGCGGATCGGTAATGTGATCGAGCAGAACGACCAGCAGCGGCCCCTTGCGCTCCGGGTTACCCAAAATCTCTTCCACGGTCGTGTACGGGAACGCAAGGCCGTATCCCACGATGCCTTGATGCGCTTTATAAGGAAAACGCGAAAAAAATCCGCGCTCTTCGAATCGCACGTTGACGTCGAGCGCTTTGGCTTCGTCGAGGAGCCGCCGGACGACGGGGTCGCGTTTGCGATCATCCGCGACGTGCAACTTGCGAAGTTTTTCGCCGGCGGCCAACGCTTCGCCGACGGCATGCACGCCGTAGAGCACGTCATCCAAATCGGCAACGTCGCTGCCGCGCGGTCGTTTGCGGGGATCTACTCTGCGGCGGTCCATGTCGTGCCTTCTTTCGAATCTTTGAGGATGACGCCGCAGCGTGCAAGGACATCGCGAAGGCGGTCGGATTCGGCCCAGTTCTTCGCGGCGCGCGCCTCGTTGCGCTCGCCGATCACCTGCGCCACGGCCTCGGCCGGCGACACGCCGTTGATCGAAACGCCAGCTTCGCTGCGCAAACGGTCGAGAAAACCGTCGGGCAAGGCGGCGCTCGCGGCTGCAACCAGCCACGCCGCACTCGGCGTGAGCCCGAGCAAATCGAGCAGACGATCGAATTCGCCAAGCGCGTGCGCCGGCGATTCGTGATGCGCAACGAGCGTTTGGACTGCAGACGCCGCCGCAAGCACTTTGCTCAAAGCGACGGATGTATTGAGATCTTCGCCGAGCGCCGCGATCACCGCATCGCCAAGCGGCGAAGCGTGCGCTTCGCGCGCGAACTCGCCGTCCGCGAGCGCGTGCAGTTTCCGATAGCCCTCGCGAATGCGGTCGAGCGAAATCTTCGCCGCCGAGATGGACTCTTCGGTGAAGTTCATGGGCTTGGCGTACCCGGTTTGCAAAAAAAGCAGCCGGATGGCCTGCGGATCGTAGCGCTGTAAAAGCGCTGCGACCGGCTCGAAATTACCGAGCGACTTCGACATTTTTTTGTTTTCGTACAACAACAAACCGCCGTGCATCCAAAAATTTGCCATCGTCATATCGCTATGCGCGTGCATCAGCGGCTCGCTCTGCGCGATTTCGTTCTCGTGATGCGGGAAGATCAAATCCGCGCCGCCCCCATGAATATCAAACCGCTCGCCGAGTAATTCGCGCGCCATCGCCGAGCACTCGATATGCCAACCGGGACGCCCGTCACCCCATGCGCTCGGCCACGACGGCTCGCCGGGCTTGGCAAATTTCCACAGCGCAAAATCCAGCGGGTCTTCCTTAAACTCATCCACCTCGATGCGCGCGCCGCTTTTTAGTTCGTCGATATTACGGTTCGATAACTTCCCGTACGCGGGAAAGCGGGCAACCCGGTAGTACACGCCGTCTTTTGCCGCGTACGCGAAGCCTTTCTCGATCAGCTCCTCAATCATCGAGCGAATCTGCGTTATATAACCGGTCGCGAACGGTTCGTTACCGGGTTCGATGGGCAAGAGTCCGAGCTTTTCCCACGACGTTTTGAACGCCGTATAAAAACCCATCACGATGTCATGCCAATTTTCGCCGGTTTCGCGCGCGCGCGCGATGCTGCGGTCATCGATGTCCGTTACGTTCTGCACGTAGGTGACGTTGAACCCCAGGTGTACGAGGTAGCGCCGCAGCACGTCGAAAGCTAAATACGTGCGGAAGTGTCCGATGTGGGCGTCGGCGCTCGGCGTCAGGCCGCAAACGTAAATCCGCACGTTAGGCGGATCGAGCGGTTCAAATGGTTGCTGCGCGCGGGTCCGCGTATTATACAGCTTTAGAGACATCGTCGCCCTTCTCGCCGGTAAGCGCGGCCAGCCGGCGTTCCAACTCGGCTATCCGCTCCGAAAGTTGTGCGATCAATTGGGCATTGGGGTCGGGCATGTCGACTTGCGGGCGGGCGCCGACGGGCTGCACCGGCTTACCGTCCTGCAAAACCACGCGCGCGGGAACGCCGACGACGGTAGCATTCGGCGGCACGTCGCGCACCACGACTGATCCGCCACCGATGCGCGAATTGTTGCCGACCGTGATTGCGCCGAGCACCGAAGCGCCCGCGCCGACAACGACATTGTTCCCTAACGTCGGATGGCGCTTCCCGTGCGAAAGACTCGTGCCGCCGAGCGTTACACCTTGATACAGCGTTACGTTATCGCCCACTTCGGCGGTGGCACCGATGACGACGCCCATGCCGTGGTCGATAAAGAAGCCTTGTCCGATGCGCGCGGCCGGATGAATCTCGATGCCCGTGATAAAGCGGTTGATGTGCGCGAGAAAGCGCGGCAGAACGGGGATTTGCGCGCGCGCCAAGACGTGAATCATACGATGCGCCGTGATGGCATGAAAACCGGGATAGGAAAGCACCACGTCGACCCAGCTCGTAGCGGCAGGGTCGCGTTCCAGAGGAGCGCGCAGGTCGGCGAGGAGTGTCTCGAGCGGCTTGGCCATCTTTCTTTCGTAACCGGATTCGCTGCGGCGCGGTTGCTTACGGCAGCTCCTGCGGTTTTGTTCCATGAATCGGCTCGAAGGGCTTGCCGTCCGGACCGTATTTAATCGGTTCCAGACCGCGACCGTGTAGCAAATGAGAGTTCACGGCGCCGACGCGCATCATGATCCGGTCGTGGCCGAGCAGCGGAAAGAGCAGCGTGAGCGGCGCGCCACCCTCCGCTCCGGTCAGGGCCATGCGCACGGTGTGATACGCGTCGCGCTTCTTTAAGCCGAACTCCTCGGCGATGGCCGGCAAGTCTTTGCTCAGGGGTAGAGCGCGCAATTCTTTTTGGGAGTCAACGTACTGACTTACGGCGTCGAGATAAAACAGCACCTCACGCGAACGCAACCGTTCGAGTTCGAGTGCCGGAATGACGACGGCCTCAGCCCGCAAAGCCCGCACCAGCGGAATGGCGTCCGCAATGGTATGCAACCCTTCGCCATACGCTTCGATAAAGAGATCGATCCACTTCAGCGCCGCGTCCGGCGCAGGATTTTCGAGCAACCCGGCGCCTCGCATCGCCTGCGCGATCATCGCGGCGAGTTCTTCGCGAGGCAATTTACGCAAAGCCCGCTGGTTGAACGCTCGCAGGCGCGGCGAATTGTACACAGCCCCCGATTCATGGATGCGTTCCAGAGAAAATATTTTGCTCAGCTCATCCAGCGTAAACTCTTCGCGTTCGTCTCCCGGTGCCCAGCCGAGCAGCACCAAGTGGTTGAGCAGCGCCTCGGGCAGCACGCCTTCTTTACGGTATTCATCGACGCCGACCGTATTGTGACGCTTGCTGAGTTTGGAATGATCTTCGTTCAAAATCAGCGGAACGTGCGCGTACCGCGGGACGGGCAAAGCGAGTGCATGTAAAATCATCATTTGCACGGGCGTATTGTTGAGATGTTCGTCGCCGCGAAGAACGAGCGAGATGTTCATCAATGCATCGTCGACCGCTGCGGCAAAATTGTACGTCGGTCCGCCCGTGGACTTCACGATGACGAAGTCTCCGAAGGATGCGTTCTCGTAGTGAACGCTGCCCTTAATCAAGTCCTGGACGGTCGTCTCGCCCGGAGGCACCCCAAAACGCAGGCTCTTCTGCCGGCCCTGCCGCTCGAATTCCGTCCGCTCCGCCGCGCTCAGATTTTTGCACCGCCCGGAATACTGCGTCGCAACGATTCCGCGGGCCCGCTGCGTCTCCCGGTCGGCCTCTAGCTCCTCGGGCGTGCAATAGCATGGATACGCAGCGCCCGAATCGAGCAGTTTGCACGCATACTCTTCGTAGGTTGCGCCGCGTTCCGACTGGCGGTACGGCCCGAACGGTCCGCCGACATCGGGACCTTCGTCCCACCGCAAGCCGAACCACTGCAGATCGCGCATCATTGTCGCTTCGCTGTCGTGCGTGTACCGCGCTTCGTCGGTATCCTCAACGCGCAATATGAACGTTCCACCCGTACGTCGCGCAAGGAGATAATTAAATAGCGCCGTGCGAATGCCGCCGACGTGGGTTTGACCCGTCGGTGAAGGCGCATAGCGCAAGCGCAAGGGTTGGGTGTAATCGAATGTATCGGTCGTACTCATATGGCAGTCAACGCGGTCGCAAGCATGCTACGGCATGGACGGTCAAACCTGTTCCGTCGCCCGTATACCCCATCCCTTCGCTGGTCTTCGCCTTCACGCTCACCTGCGCGAGCGGAACGTTGACAACATCGCACAAGCGTCCACGCATCGCATCGATGTGCGCCGCAAGTTTTGGGCGTTCGACGACGATGGTCGCATCGATATTCTCAACCTCGAAGCCCGCGCGTCCGACCAACTCGACGCAGCGGCGCAGGAGCGTCATCGAATCCGCGTCTTTCCATTTCGCGTCGCTATCAGGAAAATGCCGTCCCAGATCGCCGAGCGCGGCGGCTCCGAGCAACGCGTCCGCCACGGCGTGCGCGAGCGCATCGGCGTCGGAGTGGCCCAGCAGGCCACGTTCGCCGGGAATCTCGATGCCGCCCAAAACGAGTTTGCGGCCGTCCGCAAACCGGTGCGCATCGAAACCGTGCCCGACGCGCATCGACTAGGCCGTCCCGGTGAGAGACTCGTGGGACGATCTCTGCGCAAAATGCGAGAAGTGCGTCGTAAAGATGGCCTGCCCGCTCGTCACGGCCTCGAACCGTTCACCGAACCCCGCCAATTTTTCCGAAGAAATATACGCGCGCACCGCCGCGCCGGCCGGCAGATCGCGCTCGACGCCGTCGACCGTTCCGCCGCGCGCTTCAATTTCACCACAGACGGCATCGACCAAATTTTCATCGATGAAGACTTCAACGAGCAAGATTTCTTCTTGATCCGCGGTGATCGGTACGCGCTCGCGCAGGACGGCCTCCGCGCGCGGGAGATCTTCGGGAACCGTCACCTTAAAGTTTTCCGGCGATCCCGCAACCACTTTCACGTCGATGCCGGCGCGTTCGAGCAAAGCAGCATCGTCGCTGGCGTGCGTTTCACTTCGCGCGGCGTCGACGTGCGCGCGGTGCATGTCGCGACGAGTCGCGCACTGCGGTGTTTGCGCCGCCCAGAGTTCCTCGCGGTCCAGGGTGCGCTTCACACTTTGCGTGCCGGAATCGACCACCTTCACCGTATCGATCACCGGAACGGCCAGCACGCAGGCGGTTCCGTCGCGCACGACGTTCATCGCATTGCGCACGTCATTTGCGCGAACGAGCGGGCGCGCACCGTCATGGACGACGACCGCCGCACACCGTTCGGGTAGCGCTTCCAGGCCGGCACGGACGCTGGCCTGACGGCTGGTACCGCCCGCCACGACCGTAAAACTTTTCCCGTTCGCGACTGCGCCGGCAATTGCGTACACGGCTTCGATATTTTCCGGCTCCGTAACGATAACGAGGTCGCACATTTCCGGCATGTTCGCGAGTGCCCGTAACGACCACGCTATCAGCGGCGCTCCCGCAAGTTCGACGAGTGCTTTGGGACGCCCGAACCGGCTTCCCTGGCCCGCCGCCACCACAACCGCTCCCCACAACATTTTTAATACTCCCTTTTCAGACGCGCGAAAATCATCCGGCCCGCGACGGTTTGCAGAACGCTCGTTACGGCAACATCGACGGCCGTACCGATCAGCCGCCGCCCGTTTTCCACCACGATCATGGTGCCGTCGTCTAAGTAACCAACTCCCTGATGCTGCTCTTTGCCTTCGCGAATAACTTGCACGTGCAGTTCTTCACCCGGTAAGACGACCGGCTTGACGGCATTTGCGAGTTCGTTGATGTTCAACACCGTTACGCCTTCGACGTGCGCAACTTTGTTCAAATTGTAATCGTTGGTTACCAGTTTTCCCTTGAGTTCTTGCGCGAGGCGTACGAGTTTGGCGTCGACCGCCGCACCGACGATATCGGGGTAGTCGCGCTCGCTGATCTCGACGCTTGTGAACTCTTGCAATTTACTCAAGACTTCGAGGCCGCGGCGGCCGCGGGTACGCTTCATCGAATCGATCGAATCGGCGATGAGTTGCAACTCGCGTAGTACGAAGCGCGGCAGCACGAGCGGACCTTCCAAAAATCCGCTCTCGACGATCTCCGTGATGCGTCCGTCGATGATAACGGAAGTATCGACAATCTTCGGAACGCCGGACGCATTCACGGACACGGCGGCAGGCGCGCCCGCAAGCGGCACGATGCGTTGTTTGGCGCCGACCCGCGCGCCCAAATAGGCGGCAAAAACGCTGATTATAATATAGAGGAGAATTGCCACGTAGCTGCCCGGGCGGCCCGTGAGCGAGATGAATTCAAACAAAATGTTCTTGATGAGAAAGCCGATGATCAGCCCGACGATCAAACCGACTGCGCCGCCGGCAAGTTCGGAGGGCGAGAGGCGGTCAATGGCGCCTTCGACCACGACC
>JALZBM010000206.1 GCA_030947385.1 Vulcanimicrobiota bacterium | reverse complement strand
GAAAGTGGACCACACCGAGCCGCACGACACGGCGGCGCGCGGACAGATTATCAAGCAAGACATTGCAAACGGCACGCTTGTGGATCGCGGCACCGTGATAAACGTCGTCGTCAGCGACGGCGCCGCGGAAGCAACGGTTCCAAGCGTAAGCACTCTGGATTATAAGTCGGCGATGAGCATTCTCACGCAGGCCGGTTTTAAGGTCGTCACGCAACCGTCGTTGCAACGCGACGCCAACGGAACCATCATTCAGCAGTCGCCCGACCCGGGCACTCTGCTATCGCGCGGCTCGACAGTAACGATTACGCTCTCGGTTCCCGGCGCGGTGCCGGACGTCAACGGCATGTCGCTCGACGATGCTAAGACCACGCTTGCCGCGGCAGGCTACACCGTCGGCAATATCGCGATTACAAAAGAAGGCGCAAACGGCAAAGTGGTCCGCACCGAACCGGAAGTCGGCACCACGAAACGGCCCGGCGAGGCCGTCACCATCTATGTCAACGGTCCCTCAACCACTCCGTGAGTTCGTTGCGCGTTCTCGGAATCGATCCGGGGCTGCGCGTTACGGGATATGGAGCCATAGAATGCACGGGTGCCAAGCGCCGGTTGCTCGAGGCCGGAATCGTCGCGCCCGATGTCAAGGCCACGCTGGAGCAGCGCCTGCACGCGCTGCACCGCGGCATCAGCGAGGTGGTTGCGGCGACGAACCCCGATATGGTCGTCATCGAAGAACTCTTTAGCGCGTATAAGAACCCGCTCACCGCCGTGCTGATGGGACACGCGCGCGGAGTGCTTTGCTTGGCCGCAGCGGAGCACGGCGTTGCCGTCCAGACGCTGGGACACTCGCTCGTAAAACGCGCCTTAACCGGGTCCGGCGCCGCCAAGAAAGAACAGGTACGCTCGATGGTCATTCAGATGCTCGGGCTCACGCGCGTTCCCGAACCCGCCGACGTCTCGGACGCGCTCGCTCTCGCGCTTGCCTACGGCAACCGTGTTCTCTAGAATTCACGGTAAAATCATCGAACAAACCGCCGAATCCATCGTGTTGGAGGCCGGTGGCTTGTCGTACGACATCATGTTGCCGCCGTGCGTCGCGGAGAAACTCGCACACAGCGAGGGCGAATTACGTCTTGAGATTCATTCCGTGCTCAACATGGAAGGCAATAGCGGTAAATTCTCGTTCTACGGGTTTACCAACGCCGTCGAACGAGAGTTTTTTGAAGCCCTAATCAGCGTTGCGAGCATCGGACCGAAGTCGGCGGCGCGCGCGTTCTCGATGCCCATGGCGCGCATCGCTCGCGCAATCGATCAAGGCGACCACGCCTTTCTGCGCACGCTTCCCGGAATCGGACAGCAGAAAGCGCGCGACATCGTGGCCAAGCTGCAAGGAAAAGTGACGCGTTTTCTGCTGATTCAGGAAGCGGATCTGCCCCCATTGCCGGAGTCGATCCCGGGTTTTGCGGACGAAGCGCTGGCCGTTCTGCTGCAGTTGGAATACAAACGTTCCGAAGCCGAAGCGATGATTCGCAAAACGCTGGAGGCCGCGCCGGACGTTCGCGATGCGGAGACGCTCCTGGCCGAAGTTTACCGTCAAAAAGCGCTCGCTAGCGCATGACGGACGACGCGCGCAAAAAACTCTTCGGTCCCGACGACGCGCAGCCGTCCGAGCGCGTTATCGACCCGCAAGTTTCGCTCGAGGATGAAGTCTACGGTGCATCGCTGCGGCCTCGATCGTTCGACGAATACGTGGGGCAGACGAACGTGGTCGAGAATCTCAAAATCGCAATCGACGCCGCACGCAAGCGCGACGAACCCCTCGAACACATTCTCTTTTACGGTCCTCCGGGTTTGGGCAAGACCACGCTTGCGGCTCTGATTGCAAAAGACATGGGCCGCGCGCTGCGTCCGACCTCCGGCCCGACGCTGGAAAAACCCAAAGACCTCGTCGGCATTCTCACCGCGCTCGAAGAGGGCGACATCCTCTTCATCGACGAGATCCATCGTCTGGGAAGCGTGGTCGAAGAGTTTCTGTATCCGGCGATGGAAGATTATCAAATCGACTTTGTGGTGGATCGCGGCGCGTATGCAAAAACGCTGAAGCTGCCGCTCAAGCGCTTTACGCTCGTCGGTGCGACGACGCGCGCCGGCATGCTCTCCGCGCCGCTGCGCGAGCGGTTCGGCATCACGCATCACCTGGATTATTACTCGGTCGACGAACTTACGCGGATCGTCACACGTTCAGCGGATGTGCTCTCCGTTCCGATCGACGCCGAAGGCGCCCATACGATTGCCTCGCGAAGCCGTGGAACGCCGCGTGTCGCAAATCGCCTGCTGCGCCGCGTTCGCGATTATGCAGAGGTGCGGGCGTCGGGTTTTATCACGCGTGAGGTCGCAGGCGAAGCCTTGCAGCGCGAAGGCGTGGACGAACTGGGATTGGACAAACTCGACCGCGCTTTCTTACGAACGATCATCGAGCATTACGGCGGCGGCCCGGTCGGCATGGCGGCGATCGCAGCGACGTTGACCGAAGATGCGGAAACCCTTGAAGACGTCGTCGAGCCCTATTTGCTCAAGGAGGGCTTCGTGGTTCGCACCGCAAGCGGCCGCAAAGCAACGCCGGCGGCGTACGAACACTTCGGCGTGAGACGAGCGGGCGGCGCGGTCCGTCAGGAGCGGCTCCTCTAAGCATGCGACGCAGCCGTTTCATCGCAACCGCGGCAGCAACAGCGGCCGGCGCACGCGCTTTTCCCGCATTTGCGACGGGCGGCTTGGATACGTTTTCGCCGCCGCCTGCACCGCAAGGGGGGCAAACGATTCGCGTGCTGCTCGGTTCGGGGATGGCAACGCCGATTGACGGGCAGAGTTTCTCTTTTGGGTCGCGCACGTTTCGCGGAACATTTTCAACCACGGCGCAAGGGCAAGTCATTAACACCCTCGGTCTCGAGGAGTATCTCTACAGTGTCGTGCCGCAAGAGACGCCCCGCTCGTGGCCGCAAGAAACGCTGCGAGCGCAAGCTGTCGTCGCGCGAACGTACGCGCTCTCGCACGTGAATCCCAAACGCGAGTACGACGTGGTCGCGAGCGTGCGCGATCAGGCCTACGGAGGCTTGCAGGGCGAACATGCGCAGAGCACGGATGCATGCAACGCGACGGCCGGACAAATTCTTGCCTGGCAAGGATCGATTGCCTCGGTTTCCTACATGTCATGCTGCGGTGGGCATACGGAAGATCCCGCGGACGCGTGGACGGGGGGCGCGGACCTGCCCTATCTGCGCGGAATCGTCTGCAATTATTGCAGCGCCTCGCCCGACTATCGTTGGGTCCGCGATGTTCCCATGACGACGGTGCAGAACGCTTTCGCCGCACAGAGCGTCTCTGTGGGAACGTTGCGCACGGTAGATGTCGCGCTGGCCGACGCGAGCGGTCGAGCCAAAAGCATTCGTCTGAGCGGCGAGTCGGGCAGCGTTGAAATCAGCGGAGCCACGTTCCGGCGTCTGCTCGGGCCCGCAGTCGTGCGCAGTCTGCTCATTCATTCCATTGCGGTTGCCCCGGGGCAGGCGCAGGCAGGAGCGACCATGACCCTAGAAGGGTCAGGTAGCGGACACGGGGTGGGATTATGCCAGTGGGGGTCCCGCGGTCTTGCTTACGAAGGGCGGCTGGCCCGCGACATACTTGCGTTCTATTTTCCGGGGACACATATACAGTAATGGCGGAGACGCGACCGGGTACGGAGTACGGCAAAGGCGAGGCTGAAAAGCGCAACGTCGGTTTACGTTTGCGTAAATATATCGACGTGGTCGTCGAAGATCGGCTTTCGTACACGCTGTTGCGTGCGGCGATTGCCGATATTTCGCAAACCGGCATGCGCATTATCGCCGATCAATATCTCGCCAAGGGAACGAAGTACATCTTCACAATGAAACGCAATCCGTTCTTAGCGATGCGCGGTGAAGTACGCTGGATCCGTAACTTCGAGAAAGACACCTATCAGGTCGGCGTGCTTTTTATCGAGGTGCCCGAGGAAGACCGGAAGCGATTGGCGTCGTTTTTGGACATCGAACGCCAGCGCGTTATTACAAACGGCTAGGCGGCCCGGCCCACAATTGCGCCATCCACCCTTCGAGTTCGGCAACCCCACGCGGAAGCTCGCGTGAAAGAACGTCGCAGCCGGCGCTCGTAATGAGCACATCGTCCTCGATTCGCACGCCGATCCCGCGGTAGCGCTCCGGCACGGTCAAATCGTTCACTTGGAAATACAGTCCCGGCTCGACGGTTAAGACCATGCCGGCTTCGAGCGTGCCGAACTTGTACGTTTCGGCGCGCGCCGCGGCGCAGTCGTGCACGTCGAGGCCGAGCATGTGGCTGACGTTATGCAGCGAGTACCGCTTGTAGAATTGGTGCTCGTCTCGTAACGCGGCAGCCGCGTCTTTGAGAATGCCCAGCGACTCGAGCCCTTCGGCCAGCACGCGCATGGCGGCGCGGTTCGGCGCCATAAAATCGTTTCCGGGCCGGCACTGTTGGAAGCCCGCTTCCTGTGCAGCGAGTACCAGCGAGTAGATTTGGCGTTGAGCTTCGCTAAAACGCCCGCTGATGGGCAGCGTGCGCGTGATGTCGGCGGTGTAGAGCGTGTCGACTTCGACCCCCGCATCGAGCAACAGAAGATCGTCGCGCTTAAAGCGGCGGTTGTTTTTTGTCCAGTGGAGG
>JALZBM010000047.1 GCA_030947385.1 Vulcanimicrobiota bacterium | reverse complement strand
GTCAAATACTCCGTGGAGCAAGATGTTCGCGCCAAGCCGGAACACCTGCGGCTACTACACGAATCCATTCTACATCAGTAACTTTTACAACGGTGCGAGTCCGAATGACTCCACCGCAAATGGCGTCGGGTTGAACCCCTTCTTCACCCAAGCGTTCGTCCCGTCGTACGGCGATGCAAACTCATTTAATTCACCGCTGCCACTGCAATTGTACTTCCAAGTTCAAATTAAGTTGTAGATGTACGATGCCGTCGTCATTGGCGCGGGCCATAATGGGCTGGCCTGCGCCGCGCTGCTGGCAAAATCCGGGCTGTCGGTGGCGGTATTCGAGCAGAGTGAAAAAATTGGGGGCGCGGCAGTAACCGAACTTCTCTGGAATGGGTACTCCGTTTCGGCGGCCGCGTACGTATGTGGATTGCTGGATCCGTGGCTCATCGCTGAACTGCAGCTAGATCGCCACGGTTACAGCGCGTACCGCAAAGACCCGGCTACGTTCACGGTACTTGAGGGCGGACGCTCGTTGTTGCTGGGTTCCGATGAAGCCGAAAACGAGCGTGAAATAGCGGCGTTCAACCGCACCGATGTTGAGGGATATCGCGAAGCGGACCGTGTCATACGCCGCCTTGGAGCAGAGCTTTTCGAAACATTTTCAGATGAAGATCCCCAGTTCGAACGTTTCTCGCCGAGGACGCAGGCACTGCTGCGTGGTTCTGCAGCCGAGATCGTGGAACGGTACGTTGATACTCCGGTCTTGCAGGCAGCGATCGCGACAGACGGGATCATCGGAACGTATCTGGGACCCCGCGACCCGGGGACGGGTTACGTGCTGGCCCATCATCACGCGGGACGTGCACTCGGCAGTCAAGGCGCCTGGGGATACGTGCGCGGAGGAATGGGCGCGATTTCCACTGCGCTGGCATCGGCGGCGATTGAAGCGGGGGCCGAAATCTTTACGGCGGTCTCCGTTCAAAAGATCGCTACGTCCGGAGGAAGCGCGCGCGGCGTCGTCTTGGCGGACGGAAGAACCATTGCTGCACGAGCCGTCGTCTCCAACGCACATCCGAGAACGACATTCCTTACGCTTGTGGGCGATCAGGAGTTTCAACCCGCATTTATCGCCAAAGTCCGAACGTGGAAAACAACCGGCTGTGCTCTGAAGTTGAATCTCGCCCTGGGCGAACTGCCGAACTTTGTTTGCCGGCCGGGAACGCTCGTGCGGCCCCACCATCGCGCCTCGATTCACGTCGCTCCATCGCTCGGGTATTTGCAAACGGCATTTGAGGATGCGATGCAAATGGGTGTTTCCAAGGAACCGATGCTCGAATGCTTTTTGCAGACGTCGGCGGAACCTGCCCTCGCTCCCAAAGGCAAGCACATGCTGTCCGTGTTTGCGCAATACTACTCTTACGATCGCGTCACGGCGTGGAGTTCCACGGAAAAGAGAGCTGCAGTCGACGGCATCATCAAGCAACTCGCGCAATTTGCGCCGAATATTCCCGGAGCCGTAGAAGCGATGCAAGTACTGTCACCGGTAGACCTAGAAAACCGGTTCGGAATGATCGGCGGCCATATTTTTCACGGCGAACTCGTGCCGGAACAGATTTACGAGCACCGGTTCGCAACGCGTACGCCCTTGCAAAATTTATATCTTTGCGGCTCCGGAGCGCATCCCGGCGGTTGCGTGAGCGGCTTTCCAGGAAAACGTGCAGCGATAAGCGTGCTGCGCGCCGCCCGGGCCGCAAGCCTCGCTTGAAGGAACAAAATGAAAGCTACAATCCGACGTACCGTCCTGGCCTTCACGGTGTCCGCCGCATGCGTGCCGCTTGCGGCAGCTTCGGCGCTACCGGCTGGGACCGCGCCCGCGACGCCTTGTTCGGTGACGACGTTCGCGCGCGCCGGCACGCTTACGCGCGATAAACTCAAAGGGAAACCCGGCCTCGTGCTTTCGGGCGGCGGATTTTCGCAAGCACCTTCGACGCAGCGTATTTTGCCATGGATTCGCGAGCATCTGCAAGGCGCGGGGCGACGGGGAAATTTGGTCGTCCTCAAAGCTTCGGGCGGTCGCGACTACAGCGCCGATTTTTTCAAAAACAGCGCTCTTGCGTCCATTCAAGAAATTCTCATTCCCCCTTGCGCGGCGCCGGCCGACGTGGATCGGGTAGCTGAAATCGTGCAACGGGCCGATGCCGTGCTTTTTGCGGGTGGTGACCAAGCGAACTACGTCATTTGGAAGGGTGGTAAACTCATCGAAGCCGTGAGGGGCGTCTATGCGCGTGGCGGCGTGGTTGGCGGTGGCAGCGCCGGCCTTGCAATTCAAGGCGAAGTGATTTTTGACTCGGTCGCCGACGACCGTTATTCACCGGATAAAGACGTCGCATCCGCCGATGCTGTAAAGGACCCTTACGAACGCATCATCAGTTTCACGACGGGTATGTTTTCATGGCCCGCTCTGCGCAACACAATTACCGACACGCATTTCGTGCGCCGCGACCGTTTCGGACGGACGGCCGCTTTTATGGCGCGCATTATGCAAGACCGTCTTACGGCGGGGGACCGCGTGTACGATGTCGCCGTCGATGAGGGAGAAGCGTTGCTGGTGGACGATCGAGGAGTAGCGACGCTGGTGCGACGCGACCGAGAAGACGACGGTTACGTGCCGCGGGGTGCGTATTTTCTTCAAGGTGGGCGTCCTGCGAAGTTATTTGCGGGTCAGCCTCTTCAGTACACCGTGCACGTCACCCACATCGCGCGCGCGGGACAGAAATACGATTTGCGGCATCATCGCGGATCCGGTACGCAGTATAATGTTACCGTTGACGGCTCGGCGGCGAGGATGTATTCTCGCGATCCCTACCGTTAAGCATTTTTAAATCGTTCCGCGTTTAGCGCAGGAAGACTCGGAGCGCCGGAAGATCGCGCCGATGCCGCACGCGGAGTTGAACATCCGTCGGTTGTCGTGCCCGACGCCGCGCACGAATGCGTAATCTTGAGCCGTGCCGTGGGGATGGCGGCTCTTTAGGTAGGCGATGAAATTTTTGCCGCGCACGAAGCGAAATGCGCCCTGGGCCTCCGCCGCACACGAGCGGTCGAGGTCGTTCTCTTGAGGGTTGACGTCGCCGGTTCCCAACAGATACGTGACGTGCCGGATCACATACCTCGCTTCCAACTGGGCCGCATCGCCTCGGACATATGGTGGAGCGCCCGCCAAGCCGTAGCGCCACCGGCTAAAATCCACACAGTTGGGGTGCGGCAGTGGCCGCGTGTCGTCAAAGTAAAAATACGATGAGGGATTGGAGACGATCAGGTGAACGCGTGGTCCGCGCGCGAGGCCGCCTAGTTGCGGGGCCTTCCCGACGGCCGCGTAGCGTTGCACGATTTGACCGCCGGCGGAATGTCCTACCAACACAATCTCTTGCAAGTGCGGAAAGCGCGAACGGTCGGCGAGGCGCTCGATCATTGCGTCGAATACATCGTACGTACTTATGGGAGCGGGTGCGGCCGCATCCGAACCGCCGGGCCAATCATCATTCCAGCGTAAGGTTTCCCGCTGTATATTGCCCTTGAGATCGCCCGCCTCGATGAATTGCGGAGCGATCAGCAGGGTGTTCGAAGCCCTTGCGTTTGCGATCGCGCGCGTCCCGGTGTCGTAGTAATAGTCGGCATCACGCAAAATACCATGCACGATCACGATCGCCCGCACTGTCGAGGAGTTCCCATCAAGCGAACCGCTGCCGAAGTAGAGCGCGGCACCCGTCCCGCGAGGTGTGGAAACCGTGAAGTGCCGGTCTGCAAGTTTGCCGGAGTTCTCCGGCTGCGGGGTTTCGGCCGGAAGGGCGAGCAGGGAAAGAGCAAACGCAAAACTGACGAGAATATATCCGAACATGCGCTGACCTTCCGGACTCTACCGGAACCGGCCTTGTGCCGTTTCCGCTATGCTTTCGTTACGGCGATTTAGATGAGGCTCGCTGACGCAAATTCTCCAGATGAGCACGGGTTATCTCATCGAATCCGCCACTGCGCAGGGTGGTGCCAATCCCTTGCCGGAGGTTTGTAAGTTCGAGGCGGGCGAGTGCCTGCGCATCCGACGGCGTTCCGGAGGGCGGTGACGTAATGAGAGTGAGTAACTCGCGAGCGTACAGCATTTGCAGGTTGCGTTTTATCAGTGGAATGGAATGCGTGCGCGAGCCGATGTCGCCGTAGATGCTTTGCTGCAGCCATGAAAATAAATCGGAAATGGTCATTGTGGGCTGGACGGCTTCGCCGGGATTTTCGTCGATGCGTTGCAGCACGAGCGGATTGAGCAATTGTTCGATCGCGCGTTTTTGCGCGAGCGCAATATTTTCGGTAATGGGATAATCGTGGCGCTCCGGAGGGTTGTATGCCCACGCCGGAAGATTACCGTAGCCCGTCCACGACACGTAGCCGTAACCGGCCCACTCCGAATAGCCAAGCCCTTGCAGCAGCTGCGGTGAGAATTGCCATGCGTTTGCAGAAAACAGATAACGGTCGAGCATCGCGAACGCGCGCTTTTCGGTATCGCGTGAAACGGGAACCACCGGGGCGCGCGCACCCGGATCGCCGCGATGGGCGCGTGAAATGTATTGGCCGCCGATGAAATGCGCCGGTAGCGTTGCGCAACTCGTGTAACTCCGCAAAATTACGGCGAACGCGGCGGTGAGATCTTCGTAAGCATTACCCGTTTTGGGTAAGCGGCGGTTCGCGGATTGCATGAGGTCATGATCCATCCGGAGCTGCACACCGCACCACCCCAGCGGATCGTTTGTGAGATCGCCCGTATTCACGCGCGGATCGGACGCGTGACCGTTCGCCCAAGAGACGTCCTCATCGGACGCGTAGCGGTACTTCGGATTGGACCACGCGCTTGCCCAGCGCCGCAGAGTCGGCAACTCTGCTTGCGGAGTTGACGCGCCGGCCAGCGGCGCGTAGCCGTATTTTACGGTGAAGTAATCGTACGGACCCAACACCGATTGATTGTAGGCGCCTTGCCGGAACGATTTGGGCCACAAATTCGTCGGCGCGTATTCCATAACCGTCGATGTAATACCGTACTTGGAAGTAAAAGCCGGATTTTGCAACTCCGCAGCCGTGTACGCCGTCGAACCGATAAAATTATGCTGCATGCCGAGGTTGTGTCCCGTTTCGTGCAGCAGCGTTGAGACGAACGCGTCGTGTAAAAAAGAGGCGGGCATGGGATCGCTGTCGCGGCCGTAGCGAACGGGATCGACGAACGTTTTCCACGTACGCGCCGCGCCGATCGGAATGCCCGCCGAAACGAGTACGCCGCTGCGGAACTCTTCGCCCGTACGCGGATCGTACAACGTTTGCGAATCCGCTCCGAAACTTGGTTGCGCCTCGGTTACCCAGCGAATGACGTTGTAACGGATGTCCTCAGGATCCCAGTTGGGATCGTTCGGCTGATCTTGCACCTCGATGGCGCCGCTGATGCCGATGGCGAGAAAGGCCTTATTCCAACCGAGAATGCCGTCGCGCACCGCGGCCCGGTATTGCGGCGGAATCGAGTTGCTCAAGTAATACACGACCGGGCGTTTGGCCGGCGAGATCGCTTTTGAGGGATCTGAAGGCTGAATATTGAGACGAATTAGGTACCGTAACTGCCGCTCTCGCGCCTGGTCGTTGTCGCTGTTGAATTGCAGGTACACCGCGTCGTAGAGTCCGATTCGGTCGTCTGCGTACCGCGGGCGGTAGTCGCTGCTGCCCGGCGGCTGCGCGAAATTGTACACGATGCGCATTTGCAGGCTGCGTGCATCGGGCGCCACGTCGGCAACATGCGCAGCTTCCGTCGACCACGTTTGATCGGCTTCGATCAGGATGTTGCGCGGAAACGCCTTCGTTTGCCCGAAATACGTGCGCTCGGGGTCCAGTTTATACGACGCCTGCGAGTTGAGCGAACCTTTGAAAATGTTATTGAGGTCTAAAATATCGCGCAATAGCGATGAGGCGTCGAAAATGACGGCACCCGTCTTAGGATCGGTTGCGGCGATGTCCCCCACACCGACGACCGACTGGGGAAAATTGCGGGCGATTGCGTCCTGCAATTCCGGTGTCTTGGCGACGAAGTTGGTATTGGGCCACACCAGCGCGACCTTGTCGCCGGCGCGATGAAAACGGACGAGCATTGCCGGAAGATGATCCGTATTGCCCCACACGATAAAATTGCCGCCCAGTCCGTTGCCCGGTACGATCGTCTCGATAAAATCCGCATCGAGTTGGTCGGCGCGAACTTCGATAAAGACTTTTCCGTTTTTGTTCCAGACCGTCAGCAGTCCGTGCTGCGCGGTCGCGCCGGCGGTCCATTTGTCGTACGCCGATTGTGAAGCCTCCGCGGCGTGCGCGGGCGCGCTCCAGACGGCGGCCGATCCGCACAGTAAAAACAGGGCAAAAAAGAGTGAACGATGCAGCATCCCGGCCGGTTCGATGAGCGGCGCAGGCCGCCTGCGACGCGGTGCAAAAGGCCTCCAGCGTCATGTCATCACCGAGGCGCGCGCTGCATGTGATCGATCATCCGGCCGTCGCAGACCGGCTTGCCCGCCTTCGCGACCGCAACACGACGACACCGCAGTTTCGTAAGTTGCTCGAAGAACTCGGGGCTTTCTTGGCGTACGAAGCGACGCGCGGCTTGCCGCAGAAAGAGTCTCGCGTCCAGACGCCGATTACCGCTACGGCAGTGCGCCGGATCGCAACGCGTCCGGTCGCGGCTCCCATTTTGCGCGCGGGCCTAGGATTGCTGCCCGGATTTCTCGACGTAATCGACGACGCCGTCGTCGCCCATCTGGGATTTTACCGCGATCCGCAGACGCTTTTGCCCGTCCCCTATTACGCAAACGTGCCGGATGATTTGAGCGAGCGTCAGGTCTTCGTTTTGGACCCGATGCTTGCGACCGGTCATTCCGGAACGGCCGCGCTTGGTGCGCTGGAGAGCCGCGGTGCGAAAAATATGACCTTCGTCTGCGTGATCGCGGCTCCCGAAGGTGTGGAGGTGGTACACGACGCCCACCCCACCGTTCGCATCGTTACCGCCTCGCTCGACGAACGGCTCAACGAACATGGCTACATCGTGCCGGGGCTCGGCGATGCGGGAGACCGGATGTTCGGCAGCACAAGTTCCGTGCCGGTCAGCGTCCGCGTGGAGCGCTAGGCCGTAACTTCACGTACCGCGAAATAAGGACAGCACATGCGCCCAGGCTGGGATGAATACTTCATGGAGATCGCGCGCACGGTTGCAACGCGCGCCACCTGCCCCCGAGCTTCCGTCGGGTGCGTGATCACACGGGATCATCGCATTTTAACTACGGGATACAACGGTTCGCCGCGGCATGTCGCGCATTGTACGGAAGTCGGCTGCATGATCGTGGGCGATCACTGCGTGCGCACGACACATGCCGAAGCAAACGCGATCGTCCAAGGTGCCTTACACGGGGTCACCCTTGCCGGAGCCACCGCTTACTGCACGCATCAACCGTGCTTGCATTGCAGCAAGTTGCTGATCAGTGCGGGCGTTGCCAAAATCGTTTATGAAACGCCGTATCCGGACCAAATCGCAATGAATCTGCTCGCCGAAGCGGGTGTCGCCTCGATTCATTTTGCCACTTTGGAAGGGTCGCGGGCGTGAGCGGCGCCTGGCTTTATGTCTTCGCGTTAATCATCTCCGCCGCTACGTCGGCGTTTTTAACGCCCTTGATCCGCAGGCTCGCGCTGCGCACGAACCTGGTCGGCGAAGTAACCGACCGGGGAATGCATAAAACGCCGACGCCGCGCATCGGCGGCATCGCCGTGTACCTCGGTTTTACGTTCGCCTTGTTTTCGGTGCTGGGCATTGCCCTCACGCGCGCCAATTTTTTCCACGACGTGGATGATCTGCACAACTTTTTCGGCCTGCTGTTCGGCAGCACCCTGATTTTGGGCGTCGGCTTGTGGGACGACATCATGACGATGAAGCCGCGCGAAAAACTGCTCGCGCAAGTCGTTGTCGCATTAATCTCGATGCTATACGGTTTCATTATTCCCGGGACCAACAATCCGTTTACGCATCAGTGGATGGATTTTCCGCTTTACGTGGGCGTGCCCCTGACGCTCGTCTGGTATCTCGGAATGATGAACGCCATTAACTTTATCGACGGGCTCGACGGGTTGCTCAGCGGCGTGACCGCGATTTCTTGCATTTTTCTGTTCGCAATCGCACTCAACCATCATCACTCGGTCGTCGCCCTGATCGTCATTGCGCTCGCGGGCGCGACGCTCGGTTTTTTGCCCTACAACTTTAATCCGGCCAAGATAATCCTGGGCGATGCGGGCTCGCTGTTTATTGGATTCGTATTCGCAACGGTTTCCGTGATGGGTGAAAGTAAGACGGCGATTTCGATCAGCCTGATCGTACCGCTGCTATTGCTGGCTCTACCGATTCTCGATACCGCGGCTGCGATCGTTCGCCGCACGCGTTCCGGCAAGAAAATTACCGAAGCCGACCGGGGGCACTTTCACCATCAGTTGATTTTCCGCTATGGGTTGAACGTGCGGCAAGCGGTGCTGCTTATCTATGCCGTGTGCTTCCTGCTTGGCGCGACGGCGCTCGTGCTCTCGGGCGGTATCCTGCACTTTACGAAAATCGCCGGACTGTAGCATGCGGCCGCTTCGCGTAATGGCCGTCTTCGGCACGCGCCCGGATACCATAAAGATGTCTCCCGTCGTGCACGCCCTCAAAGCCAGCCCCGGCATCGAGCCTCTGGTGTGCGTTACGGCGCAGCACCGGCAGATGCTTGATGATTTGCTGACGCTCTTTGCGATCGAACCGGATTATGACTTGGATATCATGACGCCGGATCAAACGCTCACGCAAATAACGACCCGCGTCCTCACCGGTTTGGAACCGGTGCTCAAAGAAGCAAAGCCCGACGTCGTCCTCGTGCACGGGGATGTGACGACGTCGACTTCTGCGGCGCTGGCCGCATTCTACGAGCACGTTCCCGTCGGTCACGTTGAAGCCGGTTTGCGCACGAACGACCGCTGGACGCCGTTCCCCGAAGAGATGAACCGCCGTCTGACCGGCCAGTTGGCGTCGTTTCATTTCTCGCCGACGGCGCTTGCGCGGCAGCATCTATTGCGCGAAAGCGTTGCACCTGCCGACATCTTCGTCACGGGCAATACCGTGATCGATGCGTTTTTGAAAACGGCGCAAACGCAGGACTTGCCGCACCCGGCGGGCTGGGAACGATTGGATCCGGAGCGCCCCGTCATCGTCGTGACGGCCCATCGCCGTGAGAATCATCCGTATATGAGAGAGATGGCGCTCGCGATGCGCGACATCGTGCATCTGCCGTCGCGCCCGCAAATTTTGTGGCCCGTGCACCCCTCGCCGCACGTCTTGCCCGTTGCACAAGAAATTTTAGGCGCAGTCGACGGCGTGGTATTAACCGATCCGATCGACTACGCACAGATGGTTGCGTGCGTGCGCAGTTCGACGTTCGTGCTAACGGATAGCGGCGGGCTTCAGGAAGAAGCACCAACTCTGGGCAAACCGGTGCTCGTCATGCGCGACGAAACGGAGCGGCCGGAGGGCCTCGAGGCGGGAACGCTCGAGCTGGTCGGTCATGACCGCAGCACGATCGTGGCCGCTGCCGGGCGATTGCTGGCGGATCGCGGCGCCTACGAAACCATGGCTCGCGCCAATAATCCGTACGGCGACGGCCATGCCGCCGACCGGATCGTTGCGTGGCTGCTGGCACGCCTGCGCGGGGCGGAGTATCCCAAGGAATTTGCGGTCGGCAGAAGCCTGCTGGCATGACCCTCAAGCTGGTCGCAGCCGGGGGCACGTTTGCGGGCTCGACCCTAGGCGGCCTCGTGCTCGGTGCGTGGCTCGCGGGGCGCACCGGACATTCCGCGTGGGTCGCGGCCGGAATTTTTGCGGGATTGGCAGCCGGCGGATATGCCGCCGTGCGCTTGGCGCTCGCAGAAGTCAAATAGATGGGGTGGGATGACGATGAAGAGGGGTCGTCCCGGCGCCCTTCTAACTATAGCCCCGCCGACGCGGCCGCGGACCTCGCAGTTTACGAGCGGATGAAACGGTCGGTTAGCCTGCGGTCGCTGCTTTTCGTCTCCATCGTATCCGTCATACTTCTCGCACGCGCTTCATACTTGGCACCCGCGCTCGAAGCCGGCGTCCTGTGCGGAGTCGCAAATATGTTTTTGACGATGTGGGCCAACGAGCGGCTGGTGGACCGGCAAAACGTGCGGGTCTTTGTCTTAAGTAGTTTTCTCAGACTCGGGTTGTTTGGCATAATACCGGTGATTCTCGCGGCACGAGGTCCTTGGTATTCGATGGGGATCTACTTCGCGGGCTTTTTTACGCCCCTTGCGCTGTATGCGCTGCAAATGCGGCGCGCATACGAACGGGACAGGTAGTTGGAACAGAAGATCGGCGACCATCCGATTTGGCACGTGCCTATTTTAGGCACCGTTCACGCCGACACCATCCTCACGACGTGGCTCGTGATGATCGTGTCTTTGGCGTTTTTTGCATGGATCGGCGCCAGCTACCGCAGTAACCGCGTGACGAAGCGGCAGACGACCTTCGAGGGCCTTGTCAACTACATCTCCGACTTGGCAATCGGAACGGTCGGCCGCCATGGCGAAGCCTTCGTACCGTTTTTCATCGCCCTTTTCGTCTATATTTTTCTGCTCAATCAAGTCGGCTTCTTACCGTTTAAGCAGTTCGGTCTGATCTTCGGCGGTTCGCCGACGGCCGATCTGAACACGACCGCGGCCTATGCGATCATCGTCTTTGTGATGATCAACGTCGTCGCCGTGCGCCGCCACGGACTCAAGTGGTACGCTCACCTCGCACAGCCGTTTTGGTTCCTCGCTCCGATCAATTTTGTCGAAGAGATCGCGCGCCCGATCACCCTTGCCTTGCGGTTGTTTTTCAATATCTTCGTCGGTGAGATTTTGCTCTTCGTGCTCGCCACGATTATCGCGTCGCACGTTTCCATCGGTCCGGTCAACCTATCGCTGGCGGCGACGGTTATGCCCTTCTTCCTGCAATTCTTCAACTTCTTTATCGGTACGCTGCAAGCGTTCGTCTTCACCCTTTTGACCATCGTCTATCTGTCGGCCCCGCTGGCCGACGAACACTAGTCGTTTAGAAAGGCCCCTTTCGTGACTAACGAAGCTCTGATTATCTCCGCCGTCGTCCTCGGCTTTTCGCTGATCATCGCGGCCGTTGCATTCGGTTCGGCGGTCGGTGACGGCATCGTCGCCTCCAAAGCCGTCGAAGCCATTGCCCGTCAGCCCGAAGCGCGTCCGAACATCACCACGTTCATGTTCCTGGGCATCGGCGTCCTGGAAGCGTTTCCGATCATCGGCCTCGGACTTGCGCTGTATCTGTTCTTCGTCGTAGCCAACGTACCGGGACTCATCGGCAAGGCACTCGGCCACTAGCATGGGCTTTCTCTCAGTCGACGGGACGTTTTGGATCCAGCTGATCAATTTCGCGATCTTCTTCGCGATCTTGAACGCGGTGTTCTTGAAACCCGTCGGCCGCGCGCTTGCCAAACGGCGCGCGTATATCGATAGCCTGCGCGAAGGCTACGATGCCGCAAACGGTGAGCTTGCGCGGCTGCAGAGCGAGATGGAAGGCAAACGCGCCGCGGCGCGCCGTGAGGCCGAAGCGACGCTTTCAAAAGCGCGCGCGACCGCGTCCAACGAAACAGCCGCGCTCGCCACGGAT
>JALZBM010000205.1 GCA_030947385.1 Vulcanimicrobiota bacterium | reverse complement strand
GTATCATTTCGTCCAGAACAGCTGCCGGGGCTTTTCACGTGGCGCATGCTCGGGTTCGGGGCGTACGTCATGGCAGTGGAACCTGCGAATTGTACCAACGTCGGCGGACGACTCGCCGCCGGGGAAACGTTGCCTTTTCTCGAGCCGGGCGAACTGCGCGAATACATCTTGCGCTTTGAGGTCCGCTCGGCGCCCTCTTCGGAGCCGGTAGGATGCGAATAGCACTTGGACCCCGTCGATTTGATGTCGCGACGATTCGTTGGCTTCGACTAACATCCACTGTCATCGCGCTCGTCCTGGCAGAGGTTCGTTCCCTGGGAGCATAACGAGAAGTCCTTCGCGTGCACACCATCCGGACGATGAACGCGAGCGTTCTACTGGTTCCCGATCCTCTTCACGTTCGCGCTGGGGACCTCGGCGGGCGACCTCATCGCCGAAGTCTCACCCCGGATATCCGCTAACGGTAGTGCCGTTCGCTTCTCGCATTGCCCTCACGTATTGCCGCGTACAAACTCTTCAAGAACGCATCCTTGCATTCTGAATCGCAAACGTTCGCGACCTGTCGGCGCTTCGACCGGTGACCTGCTATAAGCCGTTTCATCAAGCGGCCTCGGGGACGGTACGACCGTCACAAGCCTTCCTCACCATCATCGGTTTGCTCGCCTTCTTGACGGCTCGCCTCGGCGTGTCGAAACGCAGCCGCGGCACAGCGGCGCCTGCCCAGTTCATCGTTCAAGAGATCGCGGTGCAATGGAGGGAAACAAGGAAAGACGTCCAGTTCGAGTTGAGCGACCACGATCGCAGCAGCGACGTTCCGTACTTCCAACATCTGCGGCGCGGGCAATCGAGGGAATATATCCCGGCGGCCCCTTATGTCGGCCCTTGGGGAATAGAGTCGCTTTATGACGGGTTGGAGCGGACGGCCTTGCAGCACCAAAGTCACGAAGACCGTCGCAAAGACGGCGTCGATAATCCCGGCGCGTTGCTTGATCGTGTCCGGCAACGCGAGCGCGAGCACCAGCGGCAGAGCGCCGCGCATTCCGGCAAGGAAGGCCGTCGCCCGCGCGCGGTTGTCGCGTAGGACAACCACGACGAGGAGCGCGCGCGACGCGAAGACGATCGCGAGGGCTACTGCGATCGTCACCGGTTCGTGTGCGATGCGCTGGAAGTCGATCAGCAGACCCGTGGCGATGAAAACCACGGCGTTCGCGATATAAGCGGTGGTATTCCAGAAATGATCGGCATCCTCGACATTGGCGATGATCGATTCGTCTTGCCGTTGCAGCGCTCGGAGGGCGACGCCTGCCATTGCGCATGCGAAAATGCCCGAGAACGATAACGACGGCGACGCCGTCGTTGGCGATCGATTCGGCGACGACGATGGTTTTTACACGATCGGGAACGGGGAATTTGCGGAAGACCGCGATTACTGCGACCGGGTCAGTCGCGGCGGCCATCGCGCCGTACAACAGCGCGGCACCGACCGGCAAGAGCGCCAGCGCCGAGATTCCGGTGGCGATCGCGAACGCGATGACGAGCGTCCTGGGAAAAGCTAGGAGCGCGACCTGTCTCCAAATCGTTCGCAGTTCATCCAGATGCACGTTCCACGCGCTTCGAAGATCAGCGGCGGCAAAAATACCAGCAGGAGCGTTTGGCTGAAGTCGAACGGTGGCCTATGCCATCCGCTACCAGCGACGATCCCGGCCCCAACGAGTAAGACTGCTCCGGGCAGGCGCGCACGCTCGGCCAGAATCGAAAGAAAGAGCGCAACTGCGATCAGCCCCACGAACGAGTAGACGGAAAGGGCGAAAGCGCTGGGGTTCATGAACGTTCGCAACTCAGACGGCGGTTCAAGTTCTTATCGATTGAGCAAGAGGCATCGCTCCTTCGCCGCCGAGCGAGAGAACTCTGCGGTTTCATTCTGCCGATCCTTAGCGCTTGCGGCGATCCCCTCATCGTTACAAACGTGGCCGCTGCAACTTGTGCGTAAGCGTCCGCTGAGTACCGTCTTGACGACGAGCGTGGCGAAGCCGGGTGCCGATCAGGCGTGCGTCGGAAGCTGGAGCGCGCGCGGCGCTGGTATCGCTGATCGCCTCGCCGGTCGCGATCGCGAGATTCCAGGGTAGCAGCTCGTCGATGCGGTTGATCGGGTGTTCGCCGATGCGCGTTAGCACATCGCGCAGAAACGCTACGGGATTGTACCCGTTGAGTTTTGTGGACCGAGCAAACTGTAGATCGCAGCGCGCGCTCGCCGCCAGCGTCGCTGCCGGGCCGCAGCCCCGTATCGCGCCGCGAGCAGACGCTTGGCGGTTGCAGCGCACGCAGCGCGTTTCGTCCAGCTGCTCCACCCGCAGCCACGAGCCAACTAAGCAGCGGCATGCGAATTCATCGCTTTCGAAGCGGTCCCATAGTAACGTGGCATGGTATGGGCCTCACAGCTTTGCGGTACGCAGACGTAGCGCGTTCCCGATTACGGACACGGAGCTGAACGACATGGCGAGTGCGGCGATGATGGGGCTCAGTAAGAGTCCAAACACCGGATACAGCACGCCCGCCGCAATGGGAATCCGACGACGTTGTAGGCGAACGCGAATACGAGGTTTTCCCGGATGTTGCGCATCGTCATACGGCTAAGCGCGCGGGCCCGGGCAATGCCGGCGAGGTCCCCTTTTCACGGCAGCGACGTCCTTTGCGAATCCGGCGGTTACCATAGCGCGGTCTCTAACCGATACCTTTGCTGGAATCCGGCCCGTCGATGCCCCCGCATTCATCATAGCCCAGGTGCTGGGAGCGTTTACCGCAACGGCACTCTTTGCGTGGCTTGCACCTACCCGCAAGTCAGAGGCAGAGGCGGTGTTAGTGCCACATCTTCAAACCGACGTATCTCCACGATGATCGGGAACGCTCCAGATTATTCCGCGCGCGCCATCATACGACGTTACGAATGATCCCCATGGTGAGCGTGATGCATCGGGTTCCTCCAACTCAAATACGCAAGATAGGCGGCTAGTGCGCCGAAGATACAGTTTAAGTAAAAAGTGTAGTTGAAGCTAAAGGACATCATTTGTTCTTTAATATGTGTATTGGGGCTGGGAATTTGATGGAGTCCTGCGAACAGAAGATCCATAATGATGCCGGTCGCAACCATGGTAACAAAAAAAACGATTCCGATATACGCAGCCATGCGCCACCCGTAGTAACGTCGATAAATGTCAAGCAGCGGCAATACGATCAAATCCGCATAGAGAAACGCTAGAACGCCTCCGAATGTTATTCCGGATCCCCATAATATAGCCGCAAGTGGAACATTCCCTATAGAACACACAAAAGATACGACGGCTATGAGGGGACCAACTATCGCGTTGAGAGGGACTTGGACAATTGCCGGAGCACCGTGGAGAAACAAGGCTTGCCATACGCCTGTGGGAACGAACACGGCTAAAAAACCTGCAATAATGAACCCCGCGAAGAGATCTTTCCAAAGCATAGACCAATCCATCGCAAAATTTTGCGCGATCAACACGCGGGCTTCCGGATTGCGGACCTTCTGCCAAAAAGAGTCACCCGCGACAACCATATCGCCGTGCTCATGACCCGCGGTTGCAAGTTCCACATGGGCGCGCGCCTGCTCCACCAGTTCCTTCGGATAGGTTAGCTTTACCAATAACGACATAATCACGATTAGGACGATACCGCCAAGCCACTCCGCGACAGTAAATTGCCAACCCATAAGTAAGTAGAGGATTACTCCCAGCTCAACGACGAGGTTGGTTGATGAGAAGAGGAAAGCCAACGACGGAGTCAGCGCGGCTCCTTTTTTGAAGAGCGTTTTGCTGACCGCCGCAGCGGCATACGAACAACTTGAGCTCGCGGCACCGAAAATTGTGGCCAACGCTACTTGGCGTAGCCCATTGCGACCAAACTCGCGCTGCATCTGCGCTTTGGAAACAAAGGCTTGAATTGCGGCTGAAATTGCGAAACCTAATACCAGGCTCCAACCGACCTGCCAAAACATGCCCGCGGCAACCACCATGGCCTGCCACAACTGCGTAAGAAACGACATGTTTACCGCACTCCGTACCAAATACGCAGCCACGTCTGCATCTGGCCAATTTCCCTACTCTGGGAAGTAATTATGTCACGTGCCAATTGTTTGAGCGCTGGGCGTTTACCGTATCGCAGTTCGATGTGAGCCATGTCAACCGCGGAGCGATTACGATTCTTCGTTCGCATAAGCCAAGCAAGCTGAAGAGCGGCTTTGTCTTGGCGCTGCGTACCAGGATCTCAATCTCGTTCTCGCGCGGCCGAACGGTTCGCCCGTGACGCCATGGAACTTTGGCGCTGCGTCCAGGGATCTCGTGAGGCGTGCAAGAGTCACGGCTATCACCTTGCACGATTTGCGCGACACGCACGCCTCGTTGCTCGCGAAGGCCGGCGTGCCGCTCGATGTGATCAGTCACCGGCTGGGCCACAGCTGCATTGGCATCATAGTCGATCGATACGTGACGGTCTACCAGCAGCGAGACGCGGCCTGCGGCTGCTTTCAAGCGGACCCCGGAATAAATAAAAAAATGTGACAAAATGTGACAAATTGACTCTTTAACCCCGGTTTTGCGTCGGAATCCCTTGTCAAATAAGGCTTTTCTTGGTAGCCCCAACGGGATTCGAACCCGTGTTACCGCCGTGAGAGGGCGGCGTCCTAGGCCTCTAGACGATAGGGCCACGCTCCGGGGCAGAGATTCGAACTCCGATAACAAACTTCAGAGGCTTG
>JALZBM010000204.1 GCA_030947385.1 Vulcanimicrobiota bacterium | reverse complement strand
GCGGGGTGACGATGCCCGCCATCGTGCGGCTGGCGCTCGCGAGCACGTCAATCGCCGGATAGCGGCCGGCATGCGCGAGGGCGCTGGAGAGTGCGATGTGCCCGTCGAGAAGCGAACGCGCGGCGTCGCTGAGCGGATCCCGCTCGTCCGACCCGTCCGAGAGGACCGTCGCCACCAACGTTACCGACCCGCTTCGCGTCTTCCCGGCGCTTTCAACGAGCCGCGCAAGCTCCGCAAAAACGCTCGACGGAAAACCGCCGCGTCCGACCGGCTCGCCGCAGGCGACGGCAACTTCGCGCAGTGCCGCTCCGAAACGCGCGAGACTATCGAGGATAAGCAATACGTCGAGTCCGCGTGCCCGCAGTTCGGCCGCTTGGACGGTGGCGGCTTTTGCGGCGGAGATGCGCTCCGCGGCAGAACGATCGCTCGGCGCGCACACCACCGTGGTGCGCGCATCGAGACGTTCGATCCACTCCGCCGCCTCGCGTCCGCGTTCGCCGATTAAACCCACAACGACCGCGTCCGCCGACATGCCGCGTGCGAGCATCGAGAGCAGCGTCGACTTCCCCGCGCCCGGCGCGCCGAAAAGTCCGACCCGCGCGCCGCGTCCGATCGTTAGCAGCGCGTCGATCGCTTTTACGCCCGTCCAGAGCGGCGCATTCACTGGCGAGCGTTCCGCAGCGGAGGGCGGCGCCGCATCGATGGCGCGATACATGCCGCCGACCCGATCTCCGCCGTCCATCGCTGCGCCGCAAGCGTCGAATGCGCGGCCGAGCGCGGCCATACCGACCGGTAGCCTCAGCGCTGCGGGCAGCGTCGTCGCAAGGTCGCCTGCAACGATGCCGTCGATCGCTCCGCTCGGAGCGATCGTGGCCGTGTCGCTTGCAACTGCGCGAACGACACCGCGAATAATCGTCTGACCGGCGTAAATTGCGGCGCCGTCTCCGATCGCCGCACCGGGAAGCAATGCGCGCACGAGTCCCGCATTTGCATCCGTCACCGAACCGATGCAGCGCCCGATCATGATTGGTTCGCCGGGCCGATTAGCGCATCGACGCGTGCGCTTAGCCTCAGATCGAGGCTTCCATTTTTTAGATCGATACAAATGTCGCCCCGCGATAGCGTATCGTCGGCAAAAACGGCAATCCCGCAATCACCGGCAAGCGCGACGTCGTCCGCATGTACGCGCGCGCGAAGCGGCGCAAGGTGCCGGTACCGCTCGAGACTTGCGTCGAGCAGCGCCCTGACATCAACGGGAGCGAGCGCGAGTTCGCGACCGAGGATCTCGCGAGCGATCTCGCACCGAAGACCGTGCACGGCACGCTCGAGCGCTTCAGCGAGATGAGCGCGGAAGAGCCGCACCTCGCGTAAGTCCACGCCTCGTTCATGCAACTCACTTGAGATCGCGGCTGCGGCGGGCAATTGCGCAGTCGGAGGTTCGTTTTCAACCGGCGGCGCGAGCATTTGGGCGAGACTGCGAAACTCAGGCATTGGCGATGATCGTTTCGAAATCGGGTACCAGTGGGGAATGCGATCGCGACATCCGGCGGATTATTGCCGCGCGTTCTTCGGGCGGATACAGGTCGAGTACTGCGGCGGCGGTCGCCGCGGGAAGAGCGCTAATAACGGCAGCGGCGGTGTGCGGCGGTTCGTCGCGAAGCGCGCCGCGCACTTGCGCCGGCGCGAATCCCGCCACGGCCGCTCGCGTTTGGGCGAGCGAGGCACGGCCTGCGATTGACGCGACGAGCGCCGCCGCAGGCTTGCGGAACGTCTTGAGTCCGAGAAGCACGAGGGTGCCGAGGACGAGCGGCGGTAGCACCTGCGTTAGCATTCCGTATATCGCGAACCACGAATCGATGCGAGGCGTCCGCGCCGAATGAAACACCATCGCTTGAACGATTAAGCTATCGCCGCGCCGGACGTCGAGCCCCGCAGCCGCACCGGCAAGCGACCGGATTTTGTAGACGTCGGCGGCGTGCGGTGCATCGACCATGATCGCAACGGAAACGCGCGCCACACGACCGGGCGCCACCATGGTCTGCACTTCGCGCACGTCACTGCCGCGATCGTCCGAGTGGATCGTCTTCGAATAGTGCTTGCCACCCGCGCTGTAGAGTTCGTCCGAGTGCTCGGACGATATCGGGAGTGCCGAGCCGGCAATGCGCCGGGTTTCTTTAATGGCTTGCGTTCTCGCATCGTAATCGACGTGAACGCGTACGATTGCGCTGCCGGGGCCGAACGCGGCGTCAAGCGCGCTCTGCAAAGAGGCCTGCAACTCCACCGCGTCGACCGCGTCCGGGCCTTCGTCGTTCAACGCCAGGCCTCTGTCGTCTACGATCGTAACGTGCCGCGCATCCAATCCCGGCACGCCGGCGGAAACAAACGCGCGCATTCCGGAGATCGCGTTCGGCGAGAGGCGCGCTCCGGGCCGCAAACGCAACCGCACACTTGCCGAACCGTCGTGGGATTGCTCGTCGGCAAACAGCGCGGGTTTCGCCGGCGCGATAATGACCGTTGCATCCTGGATTCCATCGATACCGCGCAACGCGAGTTGAAGATCGGCAGCCAGGCCGGCTCGAGTTTGTTCGTCGATCACACTCTGCGGTGTAAGGGCACTCACTTTCGAGAGCATCTCTCCCGACGACTCGATGTGTTCGTGCGGTACGCCCGCAATCGAAAGCCGCAGGAGGACCTCACTGCGCCGAGCGGCGCTCACGCAAACATTATCGGATGCGGGCGTAAACGGAACGTTCCACTGCGCGAGCCGCTCTTGCACCTCGGCGAGTTGTTCGGGATGCAAGGGTGTCGCAAAGAGCGCAACGCGGTTGTCATGCGATACCGAGAGCGCAACGGTTGCGCCTAAAACAAAAAGTACCATCGCCGCTGCAAGAAGCATTCGCATGCGCGGCGGGAGCTTCGTGATGACCTTCAAAAAGGCGGCAACGTTCATCGCCTATATTTGCATGTTGAGCAAGGTTTGCACGCTCTGAACCGACCGCTGCGCGGCAGCCGTAACAACCGAAAGCAGTACGTCGGCTTGAGCCCGCTCGAACACGGCGTCTTGCAAGCTGCCCGTGTGCGCCGCAAACGCATCTTCGGCTCGATCGGCAGCGCTCAAGGCACTGCCGGCAGTATCCACCGCCCTTGTGAAGGCGTTTGTTTGGGCTAACGCCGCCGGTCCAGCCGGCGTAACGTCACCGCCGGACGGCCCACGGTCGACGACGAGCGGCGTAACGTTCATAGCCTGCCCACATCGATCGTGCGTTCCGCAAGGCGCTTTCCAAGATCGAATACGCTCGCGTTAGCTTCATAGGCTCGCGAAGCATTCATGACGCCGATCATCTCGGTCAGCAGATCGATGCTCGATCCCCGTTCGCGCCGCGTTCCGGTCACTGCGATGGTTTGCGCACCGTCTTCTTCGCCCAGTGCATCCCGCACGAGAGCAAATTCCGGTACCTCGCGCTCGTACGAGCCGCCGGATCCCGCCGCTTCCGCAGCCGCGACGTTGCGGGCGGCTACGTCAAGTGCAGCCCGCTGCGCCTGCATACCGCTCGACGCCACCGATAGTAAATCAAAATCGCTCACTTCGTCACCGCTTTTATTTCTGCCAAGCGAGCGTGCATCGCAGACAGCAGCGCCTCGCTGAAAATCGCTGCCTGCGCGAGTCCCGCCATGGTGGCGTCCGTTGCGGGTGCGCCTAGATTTGTTTGAGCGAGTGCCGCACGGGCCGAATTTTGCGCGAGACTCGAACGCGCGTCGGACAAGGCGGATTGGAGTTGGGGTGCGACATCCATGCCTGCATCCTACATGCGGATCGTGGCCGTTCGTTAAACACCCGGTTTCCGAATTGTTACCGCGTTAGCGGCGCACGGTGTTCGCGATCGGCAATCCGCTGTCGTCGCGCGGGATGCCGAGCAGCAAATTGACGAAGCCAGAATAGCTGACCGTTCCGTTGCGCACGTTATTGGCTTTGAGATAACCGTTGTAAAAGTGCCACTGAATCCATGACAGGCTCACGTTGATGTGCGCCTTGTTGCGCGCATTCATCGCACCGAAATCGTCCCACACTTCTTTAACGAACGTTTTCTTCGTTAAATGCGGCTGCGGAAGGTACAGAAAAACTTGTTGCCAGCCGGAGTACGCGATAACGGGGTCGCTCGAACGGATGCACGCGAGAACGGCAATGTAATTCGCCTCGTCTTCGCGTGCAAACCCCGACGTGTGAGACCATTCGTGGGCGGCAAAGTCGGGACGTTCGAACCACAATACGTCCGAGGCCTCGATGTCTTCGGCCGAATAAGGATTGATGTAACCCGAAATGCCGGTGGCGCTCAAATACCAATCGAGCAGCGACCGCTTTGTGGCGGGTAACAGAAGATCGTGACGGTTGCCGAGCGTCTGCCCGACGAGTTGCACGGAACGTTGCAGGCTGCGCAAGTCCGGATGGCGCCGGCTACGGTGCGCCTGCGGCGCGAGGCGGTTGAGCTGGCCGATCGTCGCAACCCTCAGATCGTCAACCGTTTGCCGGTTCACGCGCGTTGAATCGAATGCAACGCGTTGCGTAACCGGCGCGCGATCGTAGCACCACGCCCACAGTGCATAAAAGGAAATCGCGTATATCGATCCGATTGCCGCGATCTCGATCGCGCACCGCACGAAGCGCGCGCGTATTTTTCCGGGACGACCGATCCACACCACGATCCGCACGAGCACGAGCAGGCCACCCGAAATGACGAAAGCGTCGCCGGCCGGAAACGACAGCTGCGAGGTGAAGCC
>JALZBM010000203.1 GCA_030947385.1 Vulcanimicrobiota bacterium | reverse complement strand
ACATTGCGGAATTCTCGACGCGCGAGGCGAGGTCGATAACGACCGTACCGTCGATCTGCTCGTGCGCACGGCGCGCACGTACGTGCAAGCCGGCGTCGACATCATCGCTCCCTCAGACATGATGGATGGACGCGTCGGCGCCATCCGCCGCGCGCTCGATGAAGACGGTGCGATTCACGTTCCGATCATGTCGTACGCATCCAAATACGCATCCGCGTTTTACGGACCGTTCCGCGAGGCGGCGGGTTCGACGCCGCAATTCGGCGACCGGCGCACGTACCAAATGGATCCGCCCAACTCGCGCGAGGCACTGCGCGAAATCGAGCTGGACATTCGCGAAGGTGCCGATATCGCGATCGTCAAGCCGGCCCTCGCGTACCTGGACATCGTCCACGCTGCGCGCGAACGGTTTGATATTCCGATCGCCGCGTATAACGTGAGCGGCGAATACTCGATGCTTAAAGCCGCCGCCGCCAACGGATGGATCGACGGCGAACGCGCGATCGAAGAGATGCTCGTATCGTTCGTGCGCGCGGGCGCGGACATTATTATTACCTATTTTGCCAAGGAATACGCGCAGCGCGCGGTCCGATGATCGATTGCGGTGTGTGCATCCTGGGCGGCGGCGAGGCGAGCCGCTTGCCCGGAAAGCTCGAAGCCGATTTTGAAGGTACGCCGCTCATCGTTCGCGTTTTCGAAAATGTAAGCGCGATCTATCCCGTGTACATCTCGACGAAAGGCACGTTCCGGCCGGACGTCGATGCGCGGCTGCGCGCGCCGATGATCGTCGACCGCTGGAGCGAGCGCGGGCCGCTGGCCGGCCTGATATCCGTCTTTTCCGAAGTCTCGCACGAGCGCATGTTCGTCGTTGCCGGGGACGCGCCGTTTGCGGACGCGCGAGCGCTGCAAATGCTCGGCGATGCGTGGCAAGCCGGAGATGACGCGGTGGTTGCCGAGCCGTTGCTCGCGCTTTACGGCCGCGCCGCATTCTTAGACGCGGCGTGGCCGGTTTTTACGCAAGGGAGAGCCGGCGTCAAAGACGTGATTGCGAAAATGCGCGCGCGAACGGTTGCGCTTCCCATAACCGCACGGACGAACATCAACACTCCCGCTGATTTGCAGCATAACAGGAAGTACGAGGAAGTTTCTTGAGACTCGAGCGTTCCATCTCAGCGTTCGCGCGCGCGCGGCGCTCGATTGCCGGCGGGGTCAACTCTCCCGTGCGCGCCTTCAAATCGGTCGGCGGCTCACCTGTTTTCATGAAGGCCGGGTCGGGCGCAAGACTTTTTGATCTGGACGAACACGAATATATCGACTACGTGATGTCATGGGGCCCGCTGATTCTCGGGCACGCGCCGCCGGCTGTCGTTCGCGCGGTCGTTACTGCGGCCGCCAAAGGCACGTCGTTTGGAACGCCGACGGAGGCCGAAAGCGACCTCGCCGAACTCGTGTGCGCGATGGTTCCTTCGGTCGAGCGCGTGCGCTTCACATCGAGCGGCACCGAAGCCACGATGAGCGCGATTCGCCTGGCACGCGGCTACACGGGCCGCAACCGCATCATCAAGTTTGCCGGCTGTTATCACGGTCACGGCGATTCGTTTTTGATCGATGCGGGAAGCGGCGCGCTCACGAACGGCGTTCCAAATTCTCCGGGCGTGACCCCGGGAACCGCCGCCGATACAGTGTCGCTTCCTTATAATAATGCGGATGCCGTGCGGGCCGCATTCGAGAAGTATCCCGGCGCGATCGCGGCCGTTATCGTCGAGCCGTACGCGGGCAACATGGGACTCATACTGCCGCAGGACGGTTACCTGCAAGCCTTGCGCGACCTCACCAAGCAGTACGGCGCACTGCTCATTTTTGACGAGGTGATGACGGGGTTTCGCGTTGCACCCGGCGGCGTGCAAGAGCGGGAAAACGTTTTTCCCGACCTCACGACGCTGGGAAAAATCCTCGGCGGCGGATTACCGGCCGGCGCGTTCGGTGGACGGATAGACATCATGCAATCGCTCTCGCCCGATGGCCCCATCTATCAAGCCGGAACGCTCTCGGGAAATCCGCTTGTGATGGCCGCCGGGATTGCGACGTTGCGTGCGCTGCAAGACCGCACCGCGTACGACCGTCTCGAAGTCATGAGCGCGCAGCTTGCCGACGGACTGCAAGGCGTTTTCCAAAAGCATAGCGTCGCACACGTGAGCCACCGCCGGGGATCGATGTTCTGCACGTTTTTTACCGACTTACCGGTTACGGATTTGGAATCGGCTCTGCGTTCGGATACCGGCTTTTACGGAAAATTCTTTCACGCGATGCTCAATCGCGGCATCTATCTTGCGCCATCGCAATTCGAAACCGGTTTTCTGTCAACCGCGCATACCGCGCAAGATGTCGAACATACCGTCACCGCTGCGGACGATGCCTGCAAGACCATTTTTGCGAGCGTTCCGTGATCGAGCCGCGCAACGCCGAGCCGCCGCTCTATCCGGAGATCAACGAAGTCGCGATTCCTCGGCTCTTTGCCTATCACCGGGCACTCGCAGCCGCGGCGAAAACCGGCAAGACGCTGATTACCTCTCAGGGCCTCGCACTGTTGCTCGGCCACACGATTTCAAGCCAGCAGATTCGCAAAGACTTTAGCGCGCTCGGGCCGCTCGGGCGCCGCGGGCACGGTTATGCGATAAATCCATTAGTCCAGCAGTTGGCTCTCGTACTAGGATTAGAACGTGACTCGCGCATCGCAATCGTCGGATTCGGCTATCTGGGCCACGCGTTTGCGACTTTTATCACCGCCCGCGAAGAACGTTTCAAAGTGACCGCGATCTTCGATAACTCCCCCGGCGTCATCGGCACGCAGTGGCAAGGGGTGCCCGTGCACGACGTGACCGATCTAGAAGCGGTTTTGCACGGTAAGAACTGCAACATCGGCGTTCTTGCCGTGCCTGCAGAAGCCGCCCAGAAGCAAGCCGAGCGGCTCGCCGCCGCAAGCGTGGGCGCCATTTTGAACTTTGCGCCGGCGACGCTCCACGTGCAACTGCCGGTCATCGTGCGAAACATCGACCTCGCCGGCGAAATGTCGATTCTCACGCATCGTTTGAGCTTCGCGCAGGGTCTCGTGTAGCGTGCCGCTCGTTTGCCTCGGCCTCTCCCATCATACCGCGCCCGTTGACGTGCGCTCGAGCCATGTCTTTCCCGCCGCGCGCATGGGCGAAGCCCTCGTCGCCCTGCGCGATTACCAAGCCGTGCGCGAAGCCGTGATGCTTTCGACCTGCGGCCGGTTGGAGATCTACGCCGAACTCGAAGACTACGAAGCCGGCACGGCACAAATCAAGTCTTTTTTGCAAAATTTCCGCCACGGCGACGTGTCGGATCTCGATTCGTATTTGTACACGTTGCTCGGAAGCCAGGCGATCGCGCATCTGTTTCGCGTGAGCACGGGACTGGACTCGATGCTCATCGGCGAAGCGGAAATTCTCGGCCAAGTCAAAGAGGCGTACATTCAAGCGCAGCACGCCCGATCGCTCGGAAAAACGTTGCACAAACTCTTTCGCGAAGCACTCAACGCCGGTAAAGCCGCGCGATCGCAAACCGGAATCGGCAGCGACTCCGTCAGCATCGCAACGGCGGCAATCGACGCGGCAAAAGAGCGCATCCCGGATTTACGTTCGACGTCGATCGTCGTCATCGGTGCCGGAAAGATGGGGCGCACGGCGGCGAAACGATTACGGGCCGAAGGCGCGCAGCACATCTACGTTACGAACCGCACCATGAGTCGCGCGCAAGACATCATTGCGGAAATCGGAAGCGGGCACGCGGTCGACATGCCCGGCTTGACGGATGCGATTGCTTGCGCCGATCTCATCGTTACCTCTACCGGAGCATCCCACTTCATCCTCACGCCGCAAAACGTCGGCGAGGCGATGGCGCGCCGTCCCGAACGGCCATTGCTCATCGTCGATATTGCCGTTCCTCGCGACGCCGATCCGGAACTGACGGAAATGGCCAACGTCTGTGTCGTCGACATCGATGGTCTCAAAGGCGTCGTCGATTCCACGCTGCAAGCGCGCCGTGCCGCAATTCCGCACGTCGAAGAAATCATCGATGAGTATATCGGCCGCTTCGGCAACTGGTACCAGAGCCGCACCGCCGTTCCGGTTATCGCGTCGTTGACGCAAAAGGCCGAAGCGATTCGTAAAGCCGAAATGGAGCGCCTGTTCGCACGCTGCCCGGATTTGACCGAGCGCGAACGCATGCTGATCACCGGAAGTTCGCTCACCATCATTTCCAAACTTTTGCACGACGTCGTGACGAAGATTCGCGACAAGGCCGTAACGAATCACGCCGAAGCACTCACGCACGCGCGCGTCCTGGATGAATTATTCGATTTGCAAATCAGCGACAAGGTTCCGGCCCTTAACCTCGCTGCCTTCGATGCCGAGGAATAGCGCACGCGTTAGCCTCGTCGGCGCCGGTCCCGGAGATCCCGGTCTTCTCACGTTAAAAGCCGCCCGCGCGCTACGCAGCGCGGACGTTCTGCTCTATGACTACTTAGCGTCCGATGCTACGGTGGCCCTCGCACCGGCGGGGTGCGAAAAGATTTACGTCGGCAAGCAGGCCGGCAAACACACGCTCAGTCAAGACGAAATCAACCGCCTCATCGTGGGTAAAGCGCGCGAGGGCAGACGCGTCGTGCGTCTCAAAGGCGGCGATCCGTTCGTATTTGGTCGCGGCGCGGAGGAGGCGCAGCAACTGCACGATGCAGGTATCGCATTCGAAATCATCCCGGGAA
>JALZBM010000202.1 GCA_030947385.1 Vulcanimicrobiota bacterium | reverse complement strand
GTACAGGCCGGCCGCGGTGATCGTGCGAAAGCGGGCATTTTACCGGATGTAAATTGCGTGCTCGAGTGAAGCAAAAGAGTCCCAGCCTCTCATTTCGTCAAAAAGTGGATGAATCGGAACGAAGAGCAACCATGGTTCGGAGCATTCCACGGCCTTAAAGAGCGCGTCCAACGCCGCCTCATTGCGACGCAATCCAACCAGCACGACGGCGCGATTGATGTTCGAAATTTCCCGGCCTTCGCCGGGGCTTTCTAGAAATGCGAGCTTTGCGAGCGCCGAGTCACGATCGCCTTGCCTTGCAAAACAGTAACCGAGCAGGGCGGCCGTTTGAATCTCATACTCTAAGACCGGTATGCCGTTTAGGATCTCAATAGCGGACGTGTATTCTCCGAGCATGCTCTTCACCAGCGCTAGATAAAACTTAGCCAACGTTGCGTCGGGTTCCAGCCAGAGAACGTCTTGCAGTTGCGTCGCCGCACCGGCAAAGTCGCGGCAATAAAATTTAACGACCCCGAGTGAGGTATTCAGCAGAACCGAGCCGGGGTCTATTAGGAGCGCCGCCTTCAGTTCGCGCAGCGCAGCGGCCCCCTCGTTCACATACAAGGCGTGCCACGCGGAGAGAAGCCGCGCCGTGGTCGAGTATGGTGCGATCGCGAGCGCCATCCGGTGAGCGATGCCGGCGGCCTCACAGTCCCGCTCAAAAAACATGAGCACCTCGCCGAGCGCGGAATGGGCCTCGGCGCAATTCGGATCGATTTCCAACGCCTGCAAAGCGGCTTGCTTGGCTTTTGGGAAACCGATGCGTGGCGACATGTACAGGTACTCGACGAGAAACGCATATGCCTCAGCCAGGCCAACGTGAGCCAGCGCAAAGCGGGGCTCGATCTCGATGGCTTCTTCAAAGATGCCAATGCTGCGGACCATCGAAGCACCCGTGCGAAGCGCGAGCAAATATCTCGCGTTCCGGTAGAGTTGAAACGCGCGATCCGGAATTCTGATCGTTTCGACGGGGTCGGCAGATTCCGGCGCGTGAAAAGTTTCCGCGACGAATTGGTAACCCTGACCCGGTATCGTGGCAATATACTCCGATGTCGAATCGCTTAAGGCCAGCGTCTTGCGAAGCCGGTAAACCACCTGAGCGAGGTTCGCATCCGTAATACCCTCGCTTGGCCAAATAGAGAAAATCAGCTCATCCTTCGTCACCGTGCGATTGGAAGCGCGCACCAAGTGGAGTAGGAGATCCAGCTCCTTGGGGGTTAGAGCGATACGCGCACCTTGAAAATAGAGCGCGCGTCTATCTGACTCAAGTTGAAAACTTCCGAAGCGGAAAAGCGACGCCGGCATGTGCAGGCCACGTTCCGCAGGCAGCGGCAGCCACCCCGCTAAGGAACGGTCACACGAACGACCGTTTGGGTCATAATGGCGCACAGAATGGTGCCGCAGCTGCCGACCGCAAAGACTTCCACTATACACGTTGTAAGCTTCTTACCCTGGCGAAGGACGGAACCGCGCGCGACCAGCCGTTCCCCTTTCGCCGGTTCGAGCAAGTTAATTTTAAATTCTACGGTCAACACGTCAGCGGGCTGAGCGAATAAAGTATACGCGGCATACCCTCCGCTCGAATCTGCGATGGCGCTCGTGACGCCTGCGTGAAAAAGCCCGTTCTGCTGCGACAGCTCCGGCTTGTAGGCGACTTCGATATCGCAGTATCCCGGTTCGAGCCGAATAACATTGGCGCCCAAATATTGCATCGCGCCTTGTCGAAGGAAGCTCTGCATGACGACCTCTCGATAATCGTCGGAGGCCCGAAAAATTCGCTGGACCAGCTTTTCCCTCAGCGTTTCCCAGATGCGCGGTGGTAAATTCCGTCGAAGGCGTCTTGCCAAGTTTTTCCGTTATCCGATGAGACGACCCAATGTTGGCGAACCGTTCCGTCCGATTCCGGCGTCCACGTGATGCGCTGCAATTGCGGTTTTCCATTTTGTCCGGCACTCGTTTGAGACAACACCATGCTGCCGGCCTTCAGGCTTCCATCAAGCTCTAAAAGACCGCCGGTGCTATCGACCCACGTCTGATGCCAACGTTTTGTCGAGCGATCGTAGGTATTGAAACTCATCCCGCGTATCCGGCTTCTGCTGGTCCAATGCTCCTCAATGGCACAGTTCCCCTGAACGTGCGGTATATCGTTGGTACCCACAAACTTTCGTGTTTTACGATCCGTCACGCGCCAGTTGCCGGACCAGAAGTCGAATTGACGATATTCGGGTGCCGTGCATTGAGCGGCTAGCGCCAAAGGCGCGGGGTTGTTGCGCACCGACTGGTGCTTGTAAATGCCGTCGAACAAATCTTTCCACGTCTTGCCGCCGTCGATCGAGGAGATCCAGTGTTGACGCACGGTGCCGTCGGTTCGCGGCGTGTATGTAATTCTGTGCATGGCAATTTTGCCGTCTTTGCGCGCCTTGCTTCCCGAGAGTGTCATCTCGCCGTTTTGCAGGTGTCCCCGCAGAACGAGAAGCGAGCCGTAGTTGTCGATCCAGGTTTGATGCCACATTTTTGTCGCCGCATCGTACAGGTTAAAACTGGACCCGGTTTGCGATCCCGAAGTCCAATGCTCCGCAACGACGCAACGGTTCAGCTCGGACGTGATGTTGTTCGTTCCTTCAAACTTGTGGGTAATCCGATTGGTCACAATCCAATTCCCGACCCAAAAATCGAACTGACGGTATTCGGCCGCATTGCACGTCGGAAGCGGAGGGGCAGCCGTTCCAAAACGTACCGACGTTGTAACGAATCCGGAAACGAGCAAGATTGCCCAAAGAATAGGAAGCGGCCTTATCTTCATGCTCATAACTATAGCCGAGCGCAGGTCTACGCGGCATCACAAAATATCACACGGCGCACGACCAAAGACACGCAGTTGGGGTACAAGGGGCGATAAGCAAAAAGACACCTTGCCAGTCGTGCGGGAAACCGGTAAGTCTACCCGCAGGCAATTCGTCAGGCATTTGCGAGCGCTGTGCCGGCAAGCGCACGGGTGAGAGCGCGCGGGTAAGCCATCCCGGCTATCAGGTAAAAACAAACCAGGGCGTAGTCGAGACGATTGCCTTAGCGATCTTGCACGACCCTCTGAGCGAGATAAACGGCGCGAGAGACGCGGGTGTAGTACGTCTCGAACACCGGCTTCCAGGTGCGGCCGCGATCGTCCGACGCTTCGTAACGCTCGAGTATGCGACCGTCGCGGAGCGGAATCCATGACTCTTGGTGCATCGCGACCACCTTGCCGCCGTCATAGTCATTTCCCTTATAAACCAGCGCACCATGGACGATGCGGCCTTCTGACAACTCCACGCCCCCCGTATTGTCGAACCAAGCCTTTTGCCATACCATTCGCGTCGCGTCGTACGTGTTGTTGTTCGTACCTTCATAAGTACGACCGGTCCAATGCATCCGGATCGTGCACCCTGCCAACTCCCGGCGAACCTCCGCCTTTCCGTTAACTTTCCCGCGCGAGCGAGCCGTAAACGTTCCGATCATGAAGTCGAAAGCGCGATACTCCCTCCCATGACAACCGGGTGGCGCAGCAAGTCCGGACCTTGCGCACAGCGCGACGAACGTTACTGCCGCCACTAAAAAAATAGATTGCTTCATGGTTAAGGTCAACCTCCAAATTCGACGGGTCGTTTGTCCGGATTGCAATTGAGTTCGGCGTTAGAGCCGGCTCCCAACCTCGGATGCCACGCAATCGATGGCATCTATGACAACCTGAGGTTGATCGTTTTGAATATAGTGGCGCGATTCGGGGACCAATACATGCATAGGGTGAACCAGGCCGTGCAAAAAGTCTCGATGTAACTGGAGTTTGAGATCTTGCTCCAGCGGGTTGCCCGGAAAGCGGGGATTCTTTTTCGTTCCCGTGAGCAAGATGACCGGGACCGCGGGAAGTTTCGATACGGCGGCTTCGTCGCCGCTGCGGACGAGCGCATCCGCCTCACGTCGAATTTGCAGCGGCATCTGCCCTTGAGCTTCCTGGATCGACTTTATTCTACTCGCATATTGTTGCGAGGTCATATGAAGACGAACTTGGTCCTCGAGTTTTTCGGGAACGGGATCGACAAACACGAGACCGGCGACTTCGCCAGGAAAATGCGCAGCGAAGATACGCAGGATGTAGCCGCCCAGCGAGTGACCTACAAGTACGTACGGCGGCGTAATTTCGGCCCGGTGAAGCATGAGATGGAGCTCGAGGGCCATTTCTTCGGCGTCGCGCGGGTTTGGCGACACCTCGGATTTACCCAAACCGCTTCGGTCGTAGGAGACCGTAAGGTGCTGGCGTGCAATCGTCGGTTGCACGTCCGACCAACTCGCCGAATCTTCGCCCAGTCCCGACTCAAAAACCACGGGAATTTTTCCCGATCCTTGGACCAAAGCGTGAAGCCGGTAGCCGCCCACATCCACGTATCGCTCGCGTGTGGGAACCTGTTCGGGAGCGGGCGCGGCCGCAAGCAAAAACAAAAGTGTCAACAGAAGCGGCGCCCTGCGGTTAACTCGTCCCATCGATTGACTCCTCTTCATGTATTTCTCGTTCTCGATCCCGCGCCATGTCACACTAACGTCACGGCCCATGCAGTGCTGAGCTTGGCACACGCGCGTCATATAGCGGTTCGCACTAGGCCTTCATTTTTCGTATATACTCTGCACATATGCAATCTAAACCATCCCGGACGCAAAACTGGCGAGTTGCAGTTATTGAAGGGAACGCGCCTTTTTTCGAAGCGATGCATCCCGTCTTGCGGGCATCG
>JALZBM010000201.1 GCA_030947385.1 Vulcanimicrobiota bacterium | reverse complement strand
TCCGCAGCGCCCGTTAAAAAAGCCGCCAAGTCATCCAAAAAATCTCCCGCGAAGAAAGCGGTCAAAAAGAAATAACTTCACGAAACGATCGTTAATAAGAAGAGAGCCGCGCGAAAGTGCGGCTCTCTTCTGATCTATTTCTCTAGCACGTAGGTGCCGGGGGCTTCTTCCTGCGGAGGATACGCCTCGCTGCCCTGTGCGCGTTTAGGAACTTGCTCCCCACTGCGCTCGGTAAGCCACGCGTACCAGTCGCTCCACCACGAACCGTCGTGCTTCTTCGCTGCGTCGAACCAGGCTTGAGCCGATGGGGCAAGCTCGCCTTCGTACCACGATCCTTTGGGATTGCCGGGCGGATTGACGATGCCGGCGATGTGCCCCGAGTAGCCCATGCGAAAGCGCGAGGTCCCGCCGAAGCTTTGCATTCCGCGGTACACGGTTTTCCAAGGTGCGATGTGGTCCTCGAGCGTAGCGACGAAATATGTGTCGTTGCGAATTTTGCTCAAATCCAGTTTCACGCCGCCGATTTCGAGCGCGTCCGGTTTCACCAGGTTGTTCTCAACGTACATGTTGCGCAAGTAGTAGGAATGCATCGCCTGCGGCATCCGTGTCGAGTCGCTGTTCCAATACAGCAAGTCGAAGGCCGGTGCGTCCTTGCCGAGCAGGTAACGGTTCACCGCAACCGACCAAATCAAATCGTTTGCGCGCAGCATGTTGAAGCTGTCGCCCATCTGACTTGCGTCCAGGTAACCGCGCTCGCCCATCTTCTTCTCGATGTATGCGAGCGCATCTTCACCCAAAAACGCATCGATCTCGCCGACGTCTTGGAAATCGATCAGCGAGGCAAGAAAGGTCGCGGCGTTAATCCGCTTATCCTTTTTCTGAGCAAGGTACGCCAGCGCCATGGACATCAGCGTTCCACCGATGCAATAGGCAACCACGTTGGTGTCGGGCGTACCGCAGATTTCCGCCGCTACGCGGCTGCATTCCAGCGGACCCGCTTTTAAGTAGTCCTCCATGCCCGTATCGCGCATCGACGCATCCGGATTGCGCCAAGAAACGATGAACGTCGTATATCCCGCGTCGACCAGGTGTTTGACGAAACTATTTGCGGGCTGCAAGTCCAGAATATAAAATTTGTTGATCCAGGGGGGGAATATGACGACGGGCTTTTCGTACACGGTCGGCGTTGAGGGCGAGTACTGAATGAGTTCGACCAGGTCGTTGCGGTAGACAACGCGCCCGGCGGACACACCGACATTTTTGCCGACTTTGAACGCCTTCTTATCGACCAGCGAAACGCGCCCCTCATTTTCGGTCATGTCGTCGATCAAGTGTTGCATCCCCTTGGCGAGATTGGCGCCGCCGGTACGCAGCGTCTCCTCGATAACGAGTGGGTTGAAAAATGCAAAGTTGGTCGGACTCATCGCATCCGCGAATTGTTTGGCAAAGAATTTTGCGCGCCGCATCGTTTTTGGATCCGCACCGGGCGTCTGCTCGATCGTCGAGAGAATCGCCTGGGTCGCAATCAGATACGCCTGCTTCATCGCGCTCAGCGCCGGGTTTGCATCCCACGCGGGATGCGCGAACCGCTTGTCGCCTTTTTGCGGTGTAACGGTGTCGGGGACGACGTTTCCGGCGGCGCGACCGGCCGTCGCCTTAACGAGATCGACCCACGCGTTTGCAAGTTTTTGCTGCGATGCGACCAGATGTTCCGGATCGGCGAGCATTGCTTGCCACATCTGCGTTGAGGTCTTGCCGATTCCCAAAGGATCCATCAGCTGCGTGAGGTCCGTATTGTTTTTCATCTTTGTCCCCTCTACGGTTCCCAAACCAGGTCCCCTTTCCACGAGGGCCCAAGTCACCGGCGTGGAGACCGAGGGCGACCCGCGATCGACGTTCCTGGTGTTATTGGCGGAACAACTGCATCTGTCCGGAACGACGACCGACCGGCTCGAGTCGATGGTGACCCGCGCCGCCGCGGTTTTGCAAGTTGAATTGCACATTTTCGCGACGCCCACCAACATTACGCTTGCAATCGGACCGGCATACCGCCAACAAGTCGTCATGCTGCGCGTCAAGCCGGGCTCGCTCGACCTGCGCGCCCTGGCGGTTTTGACCGAAGTGTACGATGCTTTATGCTCCGGGAAACTTCAACCCGCCGAAGCGATCGCGCACGTGCAGGAAATCATTCGAAACCGCAGGCCCGCACCCGTGTGGATCACGGTCGGTTCGTTTTGTTTGGTATCGATCGGCACGTCGTTGCTGCTTGGCGCGGACACGCGAGAGGTATACGTCGCCGCGACGATCGGCCTCTCGACGGGGATTATCGCCGCGTTCGCGTCCCGCTTTCCCGTTGCGGCCCGGCTCTTTGAAGTGCTGGCGACTTTTTTCGGGACGCTCATCGTTGCGGCTTACAACCATTTCATCGGCCCGACGAATCTGTATATCTCGATCATCTCGGGCATCGTTCCACTGCTGCCGGGGTATTCGCTCACGTCCGCGCTTTACGAACTCGCCAACAGTGACCTCGTGGCAGGCATGGCACGACTTGGAAAAGTGTTTGCCACCGTACTGGAACTCGGATGCGGAGCCGCCCTGGCCATCATCATTACCGGTACGGCGATCCTCTCCGGCGATAACAACAACCCGCATCCCGTCGGCATGCTCACCTGGACGCTGGCGATCGTTTTTATGACGACCGGCCTATCCGCCGTCCTGAACGCCCGGATCAAAGACTACGTCTGGATCTTCGCCGCATGCTTTATTGCGCTGCTGACATCGCGGGTACTCGGAACGCTGCCTGGCCATCAAGCCGCGGCATTCGGGGCCGCCTTCGTCAGCGGCCTCGTATCCAATCTCGGCGCGCGGTTCTTGCGCGTTCCGCAACTCGTTCTTCTGGTCCCCGCCGTGTTCGTGCTGGTGCCCGGAGCGCTCACCTACGAAAGCGTGGCGTCGCTGTTTGCGCAAAACTTCACGACCGCAGCCGGTCTGGGCGTCAACGCGATTATCGCAAGCGTGTTTATCGTCGCGGGTCTCTTGCTTTCGCAGCTTCTCTTTAGTACCGCCGGACGGCTCGTCCAGGGTGTTGCGATCATCGGCGACGCGTTTCCGGGCTCGAGCGAAAAATAGCCGATACAATCGATATGACCTTTCGCTTTGCCGGCTACACGGCCACAATGGTGGCGACCTTAGCCCTCGGTTGCCTCGCGCCCGTTGCCGCGGCAACCGTCACGGGCTCGCTCGCTCATCCGGCCGTTGTTTGGATCAGCCAACCGGCGCCGAATAAAACTGCTGAGGTCGAAATGCGCAATCGCGACCGCCAGTTTATTCCGAACCTCGTCGTGATTGCGCCCGGCGATTCCGTGCGTTTTCCAAACGACGACGCGTTTTATCACAGCATTTATTCGTACACGAATGAAGGCCCGTTCGATATCGGCTATTACGGTACGGGCCCGGGCAAGGTGGTCAAATTTTCCGTTGCCGCCATCATCGACGTGCGCTGTCACATTCACCCAAGCATGCATGCAACGATCGTCGTCGCGGATGGCCCCGCGACCCGCGGCTCCGTGACGTCGTTTTCGATCGACGGCATTACCGCCGGCAAACATATACTGCACTACTGGAGCGACGGCGAACCCGTGCGTTCGATCGAAATAACGGTGACCGGGCAGCGGTTGGACGCCGGCCGGATTAAGGATCGACGTTAATCGAAATGCGCGTGTCGCGTTCGCGCGCGGCGAGAGGCGAAATGCGCTCTCGCAGTGCCGCGCGAATGCGGTCCGCCGCTTGGGCTTTGAGCGCGAGGCGGTAGCGCCACTCGTTATTGAGCCGCGCAATCGGATGCGGCGCGGGACCCAGGACTTCCACCCCCGCAGCTTCGCGTAAAAGATCCGCGTATTTTTGCGCCTGCGCGATAACCGCCGGGCGGCTGCGGCCGGCGACTCCGAGATACACGAGCGAGGAAAACGGGGGATACCCCGCGGCCTTACGCTCCTCCAATTCATTTTTTGCAAACCCCGCATAATCATGCGTGCGGGCAAACGTTACCGCGGGATGGCCGGGCGAATACGTTTGCAGGATCGCTTCGCCCGGATGGGCGCGTCCGCTGCGCCCGCTCACCTGCGTCATGAGCCCGAAACTGCGTTCGGCGGCGCGGAAATCCGCCGTATGGAGACCGATGTCTGCGGCAACCACGCCGACGAGCGTCACTTGCGGGAAATCCAGCCCTTTGGCAACCATTTGCGTTCCCACTAAGACATCCGCCCGATTACCGAACTCACCGAGCAACCGCGCATGATCGCCGACGCGCGTGGTCGTGTCGCTGTCCATCCGGACGACGCGAGCCTGCGGATAGAGGCGTGCGAGTTCGGAAACGACGCGTTCGGTTCCGATGCCGAATTCGCGAATCGGGCCGCCTCCGCATGACGGGCACGACTGCGGGATCGGCTTTTGCGCGTCGCAGTAATGGCAGCGTAGGAGTTCCTCGTGGCGGTGCACCGTAAGCGAAACGCTGCAACGCTCGCATTCGGGAACGAATCCGCACGCGCGGCAAAGCATGAAGCTCGCGCTGCCGCGGCGGTTGACGAACAAGACGGTTTTTTCTCCCCGCTCGAACCGCGTTTCCAACGCCCGTGCAAGCAACGTGCTGAAAATGCGGCGGTTTCCCGCTTCGAATTCGGCCGCCATATCCACCACGTGCACGGTGGGTAAGGGGAGCGCGGTCGCCCGTTCTTGCAGCTGCAGATAGTGCGTGACTCCGGCGAGTGCTGCATCGTAGGTTTCAAGCGCAGGAGTAGCGC
>JALZBM010000200.1 GCA_030947385.1 Vulcanimicrobiota bacterium | reverse complement strand
CGTACCGGCCGTATCGTGCCGCAACCGACGTCGATCGGATCCGATAAGTTCATTTCGCTTGCAATCACGGTTTCGCATAATCCACCGCTATGACAGGCTTCGGGTTCCACGGTTGAGGGATCCCAATTTGCGCTTTGCTGCATGTTTTATCCGGGAGACTCTTAAGGAGATAACGTCGGTGCTCCGACAGAGGGTGCGTAATTTCTCATGCTAGCAAGGTACTTGAGAAAACTTACGGTCATAGCGATGTCACATTCCGCAGCGTGACGACCAATATAGTCAATTTTATCCAAAGGTTTTTGCAAAATGACGGAACGTCAGCGCAGAAGAGCGCGCGCCGCGGGCTCTAGTCGAATGATCTCACTCTTTATTACCCGGCTTTGAACCGCATCGGGCAATGCATCGCGTTCAAAAAGCTGCGACCAGCGTGCCAAAGCAGATTCCTCGGCGAAGCGACCGGCAATAACAAGCGCGGGTTCATTCCTAACCGGTAGGCCCGGAAAATCGTTGGGAGTTTCTTCCGTGGCAAAATACCCCAGCACGTGCCCGTCTCGACCGATTGCCGGCAGCATTTCGCGCTCGAAAGACGAGACAACCTCGGCCGAGGTATGCGCGCTAAGCATGAGTACCGCTACGCCCACAAGGGATGGCGGTGTGAATGCTTGCCCCATCTGCGGCCGATGAAGGCCGGTTAAGTCGAAACCGGCGCTAGGCGATGCCGGACGCAATAGGAGCACATTATCGGAGTCGATCATCGTCGCATTCGCCTCGTTGCGATACCGTTTCCACGCCTCTGATTTGATGTAAAAACACTCCAGGCCGCGACGTCGCGCATCCATGTTCTCAAATCCACGCAGCCACACAAAGCTATCGGCGTCGTCAAGATCGCGATAATGCCCAATCGGCAGCATTCCGCAAGATTCTTGACTTTCGATGAACTCGCGTTCGAACAGCGCGATGAGCGTTTCGCGGTGCCCGGGCCGAAGCGCATAGCGCCGCAACTCGAGCACGCTACTCATGCCGGCGGAATCCCATCATCCAATTCGCGACCCAACTCGCGCCGTTGTCGTTTGAAAATGCTTGTTCCCAGGCCGGGTGATCGCGATCGAGCGTATTCCATCGGTAACGCGCAAGGACGTGGCGTCCCTCAAATACATCGTCGCTTATGAAATCAATTCCGCTCGAGGTGAGAAGGCCCCCGCGCATTGGCTTTTGCCACTGGTAATCATTTTCGTTCGCCCAGAAAATCGCCCATTGGTTCGTCTTTGCATTGTAGAAACGCGAACCCACGGCGTACGCGATGCCTTCCGGGGCATCCATTCGAATATGTTCGACAAATGCCGTACCATTCAAAGCCCGCTCGACTCGCACTGCGGCACCAAACGTGCTCCACTCAGAGATCGGCTGCAATGCAGGGCTCAGTTTACGCCGCCGCATGCGGACATTCCAAACACCTTCGAAAAAATCGAAATAGCGTTCAAGAGAACTGACCGGGTTTTCCGTCATCATATACAAACATGCTAGTCCAAATTTTGGCCCCAGGGAAGATCCACAAAATGACGTATTCATGGAGCCACCATGAAGCTTACCGGTATCTTCATCAATCGCGGATCGCCCGTTCCGCTCAGCAAGCAGCTGGAGTCGGCTTTACGGGATGCCATTCTCTGCGGGCAACTGTCCCCGGGAGAGCGCCTACTCTCGAGCCGGGATTTCCAAACCCATCTCGGACTCGCGCGCAATACGATCGTTAACGCGCTGGACCAGCTTCACGCCGAAGGTTACCTACACACGCTGCATGGCGTGGGAACCTTCGTCTCACAGATGACCGGACACGTTCCCTCTGAAGATCGGCCGCGGGCGAGTCGTCCGGCGTCGCTCTCACATCGTGCTCCGCGCTACTTCGAGGCGCAGGGTTTGGCCGCCAACATGCGCCACACCGTTCCATTCCGTCCCGGTATGCCTGCTCTGGATATGTTTCCAACGGCGCAGTTTCGACGTTCCTTTCAAACAGCGGCTTGGACGACGGATCTGCTCGATTACGGTTCGCCGCTTGGCCGTCTGTCATTGCGCGAGGCGATTTCGAAACGGTTGCGGCAAACCCGCGGCATTGTTTGCAGTGCCGACGACATCGTGATCACCAACGGCGCGCAATCGGCTTTTGCGCTCGTTGCTCGTACGTTGCTCAATCCGGCGGATATCGTGATTGTTGAGGATCCCGGATATGCGAACGTTCGCGCCATGATGATCGCAGAGGGGTTGCAAATTTTTGGCGCCCCGGTCGACGAGCAGGGCATCGATGTTGCATCGTTTCCAAAGCGCGCCCGACTTGTTTTCGTTACGCCTTCGCATCAATATCCAAGCGGAGTCGTTCTTTCTTTAGAACGCCGATTTGCGCTATTGAACTGGGCTGCCAAGAACGACGCCTGGATCGTCGAGGACGATTACGATGCTGAATTTAACTATACAAACCGGCCCCAACCCGCTCTCCAGGGACTCGATGCCGAAGGCCGCGTCATTTATGCCGGAACGTTCAGTAAGGTTCTTTCACCCGCCTTACGCATCGCATATCTCGTCATGCCTCGCGCACTAAAACCGGCTTTTGAGGCAATCCATTCGGTCACGGGAGGAGCCCCGAGCGCCGTGTTACAGGCAGCGCTCGCGCATTTTATCGAGACGGGTTCTTTCAGCCGCCATGTCACGAGGATGCGCAAAGTATATGACGAGCGCCGGTGTTTCGTACGCGACGAGTTTCTCAAACAGGCTGGTGCACACTTTGAGATCCAAGATTCGCGCGCGGGCCTGCATTTTATCGCACGGCTCCAGAAGGGCGCTTCGGACGTTCGCGTGTCCGAGCGCGCGGCGGTTCGCGGGCTCATTGTGCCCGCGCTCTCGAGTTATTATCATGACAGCCCACCGCGCAACGGCCTGGTCATCGGCTACGCAGTGGCGCCTCCGGCGCTTGCACGAACTGCGATCGCAATGTTGTCGGAAATCGCAAAGGACGCCGCTACGTGATTTCAGGCGCGGTGAGAGCGGGTGCGCACTCGCAAAGTCAGCAAAACGGAAGCCATATCCAAGCGTGAGTGTCCGAGCTTTACCGTTTCATCAAACAGTTCGTGCATACATCAGCAGCGGCGACGCCACCTTGGAAAGACGCGCTTCCTCCGCAATGAGCCGATTATTCTTGAGGACGTCGAGAATTGCAGCCTGCGCCGAATAGTCCTCATCGAACATTTTTTCTATTTTCATTCCAGAGACATCACTTGCCATGGGCCCGGCATCCACGATCGCGCGAAACTGCCCGACATCGAGCCCGTGCCCTTGGGCAAAATGAAACGCTTCTGCAAGTCCAGTGACGGTGGTGATAAGAAAAATGTTAACCGCCAGCTTCATTAGAAGTGCGTTCGGGACCGGACCGCACGCAACCGACGCTCGACACATGAACGTTAACAGTGGGCGAACCTCCTCGACGCCATCCTGATCGCCCGCGAGCAGTGCGATTAGCCGTTCCAAAATTTCCCGGGGAGTTGCACTAAAAGTGTATGCTTCTCTAGCGTGCCTGGCTGCGCGTCACGGCTTATTACGCTTCCCGCGCGTCCACCGCTCGGGTCGGGAAAACTACTTCGGTCACTCCGCTGGATAGCGCGAAAGTCGCGCGTTTGAGCGCGCGCAAATCGCGGTAGCCGTACACCGCATCCGGATGATCGTCCACCGGATTCGGCGCGCTTTTGAGATACTCGCCCCCGAACCGCCGGTAAAACGCAACGGCCCGCACGTTACTCTCCAACACCCAAACCAGCATCGCGTTAAAGTTGCGCTCCACAAGCCGTGCGGCGCTCGCATGTAGCAAGGCTGCACCAATACCGCGGCTCTGCGCTTCAGCAAGCAGATAGAGCGAGTAGAGTTCGGCGTCGAACGGTTCGATACGGTGCGCACTCGGTCCGCACGAGGCGAACCCGACAATGCATCCGTTCTCTTCCGCGGCAAACACGCTTTGCGACCCGTCCCCGAGCGCCCGCTGCCACTGTGCGATGCGCCGCGCTACAGAACCCGCCTCAGCTAACTGGGCACCCAATAGTGCCGTGTAAGTGGTGCGTCTTGAAGCATGGTGAACCGCGCCAATTGCAGCGGCATCATCCGGATGAGCCAGGCGGATTGTCGGTGGCATGCCAGCAATTTGGTCGCCGACACACAATTCCACCTTTAACTTAGTGGGCCGCCCCGGCCTGGACTCGCCGTCGCGCACCTCGAGCGTTTGTTTCGGCAATCGCGGAAGCGGGTTACGCCAATCTTTGGAGTGCGCCATCAGGTATTGCTCGATCGTCGTTTCCCCGGCGCGCATTTCCACCGTCGGATCTGAAAGGACACCGGGACGTACTTGTTTCGGAGCGACGCTGCAATCAAGCGCGAGAGAAGGCGCGATTGCATTAAACTTTGTGAAATGTCATCACCCAGTTCGTCTCCCACGTGCGGCCGTAATCACCGGAGAACGCTTGTTCAAAGCGCGATGATGTCGCGGTAATGTTCGAAAAGGCATTACGAACGAGAATGGTCCGGCCGTTGTAGGTCTCCTGATCGACAAAGACGCCGCGGCCGTTCTTGAACTCCCCGATTGTCGGCACGCCAAGCGTTCCTTCCGTACTGTTGGCCCAGTTCAGGCTCCATTGGTGCGACAGGGGATTGTAGAGCCGAAGTCCCGCCCCTTCAATGTGCCCGGCCGGTCCGGATGCCTCAAGCTCGAACAGACTCGCGCGTCCGCCCCACACCGGCCGCACGATGGAAACGCCGTCGTATTCGGTGT
>JALZBM010000199.1 GCA_030947385.1 Vulcanimicrobiota bacterium | reverse complement strand
TATAACGCCCGCTTCGCAATCGAGCAAGGCACTGATCGCATTGATGGCCGCGTTCGCAACGAGCTTTCCCCACAAGTGCGGCCGAATGTCATACACCACGGACGCGCGCAAGCCGCTCTGGGCCAGCAGCTGCGCGATGCGCTGCGAGGTTTGCGGCGCGGCGCCGCCGGAACCCAAAATCGTGTTGCCGGCTTCGGAACTGCGCACTTCACCCGGCCCAACGCTCAGCGATGATTCTGTTGTAATCCCCAGTACCACCGGTACGGCTCCGCCGAGCGCGGTTTTAATGGCGTCTTCGTTTCCGACGCCGTTTTGCAGCGAAACGATCGGGGTGGAGGGGTTCAACTGTCCCGCAAACGGCCGTAGCGCGCGCAGCGTGTCAACGGCCTTGACGAACAAAAATAGGACCGAGGATCCGAAAAGCGCCTTGGGATCTTGCGCAATCGTAACCGGCCTGCGTGGACCGGCGTTGACGCTGAGGCCCGTCCCGCCGATACTTTGCAGTAGTTCCGTATTGCTATCGAGCATCATCACGTCGCATGCCAGTGCGAGATGATAACCGTAAAGCGTGCCCATCGCGCCGGCGCCGATGATGCCGACTTTAAGCCGCGGTTGCGTCATCGTCGCTGCGCTAAAACTGCAGTTGCAGTCCGAAAACGGTACGCCGTTCGGGATGCGTGATATCGCGTTCGCCAAAGAAAAACTGCGAAAACGATGTGACGTTAGCGTTTATGTAGGCATCGAGCGTCGGACGCCGCAAGTCGTACAACCGGCCCTCGAGTCCGACGGGCCCCTTATTGAATTGCCCCAGAATTCCAAGACGGGAGTACAGCACGCCGCCGCCGACTTTGATGCTGCTGCCGAATGAACTTAAGGCAGCAAAGTTCAACGTTGAGCGTGCGCCGATATCGTTTGCGCCGACTAAAAATGACGTTGTGCCCTTGGGCAAGAGCAGCAAGTTAAAATCCGTCTGCGGTCCGCGGTCGCTCGAGAGCAATGGATTCGGATTGTTCGTTAATCCGGACGTGCGTTGCGGGCTCAGCTCGCCGATGCGAATTTGGACGGCGTAGAGATTTTTGATGATGCCGCCGAGGTTTTTTTTGATGTTCGCCGGGGTGTTGGGTTTAGATCCCGGCGGATAAGGCGCCGGGCTTACGACGCCGGCAACCGGACCTGGTGTCGTTCCGGGAATTGTTGCGGGCAAAGGTCCACCGCTGGGCGCTGGAACCGTTACGGGATACGGCGTTGCACCGGTATCGACGCCATATACTTTACTCTGGCCGCCGAGCGTGCCAAGCAGGGAGTTTGCCTTTTGCATTGTCGCGTCCAGATTTGCAACCGTGTCGCGGACCTGATTTTGGGTCTGCGGATTTCCGGTTATTTGCCGCAGATCGTTCGTGAGATAGGCAATCGTCTGCGTCGTTTGTGCGATATTGCGCGTCGTGTCCAGGATGTTCTGCTTCATCTCGCGGTTCGTCGCGAGGCTGCGTAGCGAATCGACCGACTGGTTGAGCGCGACGGCAGTGCTATTCAAGCTCGTAAGCAGCGTATTGACTTTCCCGGAATTCTGGGCAACGGTAGAATTGAGCGTACCGGTCAGCGCGAGGACGTTCGCACTGGTACGGTCCACGGTACTCTGCAACTGCGTTGCGATTTGCGAAGCTTGCGATGAGAGGCCTTGCACCGAACGGTTTGCCGTTACGGTAAGCGCGTTCGCGTTGTTCATCGCGTTTTGCAGGGTATTGAGCAAACGCGGTTCGCGCTGCTGCAAATCCGCGAGCATGATATCAAGACGCTTCACCTCGCCTTGGCCCTGCTCCAGCAAGTCGGCGATGGTCGCGGTGTTTGTGCCTTGCGGCTGCTGATCTACCGGCAACAATTTGCGCTCCAGAACGGGCACCGCCGCTGGCGCGGGCGTGGGCCCGAGCATGCCGACCGGCCGTTGCGGCGGTAGCGGCGGCACGATTACCAGACTCGGATCGCCGGTAAGTGGTGCTTGGATGAGAAATTTGGAGTCTCGCGGGATGTCGACGTCCCGGTTGACGGCGAGCACCACGTCGACCGTGTTGTCCGGCAGCAAGACGATGGAATCGACCGTGCCGACCGTAACGCCGCTGAAGTAGATGAGCGCCCCCGAACGCAGGCCGGCGGCGGAGTTGAAATGCACGCCGACGCGATAGCCCGTATGGCGCGTGGCAAAATCGGTTATGATGAAGAACACGCCGAATAAGAGCAATAACGCCAGAATTGCAAACGCGCCGACCTTCGCTTCTTTAGACATAGACCTCCTACTCCGGGCTTCTTCGCGTCATAACGGGATGGGCCCCACTTCGCTGCCTTGCAGAAATTGCTGCACGATCGGATTCATGGACTTTTTGAGTTCGTCAACCGTTCCGTAGGCAATGATCGCTCCCTCGAAAAGCATCCCAATATAATCAGCCATCATGTAAATACTTTGTAAGTCGTGCGAAATGACGACCGCCGTGCCGTTTAATTGCGCGCGCAGGCGCTTAATTGTGTCGGTGAGCAAGTGGGTGACGATCGGGTCAAGGCCAGTGGTGGGTTCGTCGTACAGAACGATGTCCGGATTTGTAACGACGGCTCTTGCGAACCCGGCGCGCTTGATCATACCGCCCGAGAGTTCGCTCGGAAAGCTGTTGAACGTCGTTTCCAAGCCGACGCTTTCGAGCGTGGCGCGAGCGGTTTTTTCGATCTCCTGCTCGTTCATCGACGTATGTTCGCGCAGCGGCAGCGATACGTTCTGACCGATCGTCATGCTGTCGAAAAGCGCTGCAAACTGAAACGAAAAGCCGATCGCGCTGCGGAAATTGATGAGCTTTGCTTCGGGCATGTGGCAAATGTCGACGCCCTTAACGTACACGTGTCCATCGTCGGGACGGCGCAAACCGTTAAGCAATCGCAAGATGGTCGATTTACCCGCACCCGAGAGACCGATGATGCACGTGATGGCGCCTTCAACGACATCGAGGGAACAATTTTGCAGAATGACTTTGTCGCCGTAACGCATCGTGACGTTGTCAAGGCGCGCGATGATATTGCTCAATGTCCACCGTAAAGCAAGTACGACATCACAAAATTCGATATGAAGATCAAGATGATCGAGATGACGACCGCGCCCGTTGTGGCCTTGCCGACGCCCGCCGCCCCGCCACGCGTTCCCAGGCCTTGATACGATCCGACGAGCACGATGATGATCGCAAAGATGATGGACTTAAAGAGACCTTTGAGCACATCTTCAAAACCGACGATTTGCCGCGCAGATGCCATAAACGAGGCATAGTTAATGTGCGCGTAAGTTTGCGCGATCCAGGCACCCCCCGCAATCGAAACGACGTCGGCAAAAACGGTAAGCAGCGGCATCATGATGACGAGCGCGACGAGGCGTGGAACCACGAGGAAGCGCGCCGGAGCGAGCCCGAGCGACTGCAACGCTTCGATCTGCTCCGTCACGACCATCGAACCGATTTCGGCTGCGATTGCCGCGCCGACGCGGCCCGCAACCACGACGGCCGAAAGCATCGGCCCCAGTTCGCGCACTGCCGTATACGTAACCACGCCGCCGAGCAGGCTGCCGACCCCGTATTGCACCGCTTGCTGCGCGGACTCCAGGGAAAACACCATGCCGGTAAAGAGCGACGTGAGCAAGACGATGACGAGCGATTGTAACCCCAGGAAGTACGCCTGATTGAGCGTTTCAACAATCCGAATTCGCAACCGCCCGATGAAGCCGACGGTCTCGCCGCCGAGCAGCGCCAAACCACCGGCGTATTCGATAAACTCCGTCGTGCCTTTGCCGAAGTCTTCGAGCATCTTCATCGCGCGGCGCTCCCGTTGCGCAGCGAATCCAACTCGGCCAGAACGGTTTGCGTCCCTTCGATGCGACGCACCGCGACGCTGCGCTCGGCCGTAAGATTGAAATGCACCTGATTGATTTGTTCCAAGCGTTTGTCGACCGAGCGCAAATGCCCGCGCGCTTCGCGCTCGAATCCGTCGAAGTAGCGCTTGACGGCTTCCAAATACGCTGCCTCCGCGACTTCGTCCACTGCGTTCTGGGCGAGAAGGTCCGTTATGCGGTCCTGGGCCTTCTTCATCGCCCGGTCGGTAATATAAAACTCGCCGACCCGTGCCGTGAGTTTGCTTAAGCCGGCGGTGCTAACCGGCATTGGTAATGGCGGTGCGTTGCGATTCAAAGAGTTGGGTTATACCCAAACGCGCGAGGTCCAGCATTTTGTTCAGTTCGTCGCGAGTGAACGGCGCCGCTTCTGCCGTGCCCTGCACTTCGACGAATTTTCCCGCATCGGTCATGGCAACGTTCATATCCACTTCCGCCCGGCTGTCCTCTTCGTACGGCAAGTCCAGACGCGCTTGCCCATCGACGTATCCGACGCTGATGGCCGCGATCTGACCACGTAGCGGCCACTTAGACGCATTGGCCGGTTCGAAAGCTTTACGAAGCGCAAGGGAGAGCGCGACATATGCGCCCGTCACCGCCGCCGTTCGGGTGCCGCCGTCGGCATCCAACACGTCGCAGTCGAGCCAGACGGTTCGCTCGCCTAGCTTGGACATATCGGTAACGGCCCGCAAAGCACGGCCGATGATGCGTTGAATCTCGTGCGTGCGGCCACCCAGGCGCCCTTTGGTTGCCTCGCGCTGGGTCCGTTCCGCCGTTGCGCGCGGCAGCATAGAGTACTCGGCGGTCACCCAGCCGGTCCCCCGGCCTTTCATCCACGGTGGCACCCGTTCTTCGAGCGTCGCCGCGCACAGCACCCGGGTATTGCCGAGGCTGATCAAG
>JALZBM010000198.1 GCA_030947385.1 Vulcanimicrobiota bacterium | reverse complement strand
TTCGCTTTAGCTGCCTCGCCGAATTAGACCGCCAGAGATTTTTGTCAGCAGTTTGCGCGGGGCAAAGCGCGTCGAGAACACGATCGCCTTGTTCTTGAAACCCGGCACGACCAAAGACTTACCGGCAAACAGCCCATCGTAGCCCGCTTTTGCGACGGACCGCGCGTCCGCCACGCCGATTTTAAAGAGCGGCGTTTTTTCTACACCGCCACGCATCGCAAACCCGGTTTGTGTCGCCCCGGGCGCAAGACACGTGACGGTGACGCCGGTGCCGCGCAATTCGCTGGCAATCGCTTCGGAGAAGGATAGAACGTAGGCTTTGGACGCGTAATACACGGCCATAAACGGACCTGGTTGAAACGCCGCGGTCGACGCGACGTTTAAAACGCGGCCCCACTTACGCGCGATCATCCCCGGGAGAGAAAGCTTGGTGAGTTCTGTCAAGGTGACGATGTTGAGTTGTAATTCGCTGCGCTCGAGGTCGAGGTCCACATCTGCAAATTTTCCCGACGTCGCAAACCCCGCATTGTTCACGAGAATATCGCACGCGCCGGCGGCATCGTACACGGCTTGCGCGCTGCCAGCGACGCCGAGGTCTTGGGAAATAACTTGCACGCCGATCGCATGTTCGGCTTGCAAATCCGCCGCGATCGATTCGAGCGCATCGCCCGAACGCGCGGCCAAAACGAGATCGTAGCCGCCGGCGGCAAGCAACTTGGCAAGCTCGAGCCCGATCCCGCCCGAGGCGCCGGTGATCAGCGCTTTTCTACGAGACATTCGCCGTCGTAAGGCCACCCCGGAATGCCATCGTCGCGGCGCCGATTGCGCCCGCGTCGTTGAGAAGTTTGGCAATCATAATGCGCGTCACGCCGCGCGGCACCATCGTTGTAAGCTCGTCGACGCGATTTCTCACCGCGTCAAGCATGAAGTCTTGAGCGCTGCTGACGCCTCCGCCGAGCGCGATGATTTCCGGATTCACGAACGCAATAATGTTCGCCAGTCCGTACGCGAGGTCGCTGGTGAAATTTTTCCACGCGGCCGCCGCATGCGGATCGCCGGCCTGCGCTGCCTTGCGGATGGCTTTGGTGCCGAGCTTATCGCGTTCTTTATCGAGAAGCGCGCTGCGCGGGAACGACGGCGCAACGGCGAACGCGTGACGGATGAGCCCCGTACCGGAGGCCTGCGCTTCGAAGCAGCCGGTCTTGCCGCAGTTGCAGATAAAACCGTCGGTCGGGCGGATTTGGTGGTGCCCGAATTCGCCCGCGCCCGCCGTGTTGCCCAGCAGTAAGGTGCCCTCGGAAACGATGCCGCCGCCGATCCCCGTTCCAATGGTAAGCAGTGCGAAATTCTTGGAGCCCTTTCCAACCCCGTACGTATACTCGCCAAGCGTCGCACAGCGCGCGTCGTTGCCGATAAATACCGGCTGATCGAAGTGCGCCCGCAGCTTCTCGCCTAGCGGAACGTTGGTCCATTGGAAATTGGGCGAATAAAGAATCGTTCCCGAACGCGGCTCGATGTTGCCCGGCGAACCGATGCCGATACCGACGACCGCTTCTTTCTTGACGTCGCCGAGCGCAAGACCGATCGTTTGCTCTATTGCCAACATCACCTTATCCACAGCGTGGTCGGTCAGGTCTTGCTCGTGACGGCTCAGTATGGTGCCGTCCTCACCAATGACTGCGGCCATGACGTGCGTGCCGCCCAAGTCTACACCAATTGCTTTGCGCATATGGCTTGCGTAGTTTCTTATTCACGCGGGAACAGCCTTGCGCCCCACGTAAGAAGTCCCGGTCATGATAAAGAAATCTCGCGGACCCGTACTCACGTTGGACGATCCGCAACCCGGAGCCCAAGGTCCGCAGCCGCACGACGTGCAGCACATCGCAAGCGGCCCGATCACAACGATCGATCTCATCAACCTGCGTGAGTTCACGCGCGATACAAAACAGCCCACCCACCCGGAGATGCTCGATACCACGCCGATGCAACACGTCAACGAAATCGAGATCACCGAAGAGCACATCACGATCAAGTATAACGAGCGCATCACGCGCAGTTACAACGTCAACGAGATCGCGCACAAAGAGTGGTCGTACAAATATAACGAGGACGAAGAATTCGTCCGGGCCATCGCCCGCGTCATCGACCTCTCGCGCAAACACTTAAAAGACTTGCCGGAAAATGTCGCCTGTCCGCCGGGTTGCGCGGAGTGCTGCAGCGGCTACGAGCCGTTCGTGAGCAAGTCCGACGTGCAGCGCATTGCCGACCATTTCGGCATGTCCTACAGCGAAGTCCTAAGCGAATACGTCGTTGAGCGCAAGAGCGCCGACGGCCACTACGTCGGTTACCTGCGCAAAGTCACGCCGGCGATCGAGTCCCAATGCGTCTTCCTTAAAGGGACGAAGTCGGGCAAATTCTATTGCGGCATCTACTCCGCGCGGCCGGGTGACTGCCGCGAGTTCACGCCGATCGGGTGCGAGGACGTGGACATGTCGCTCTCCCGCAAAGGCTCCTATCCCGTAGGGCCGCCGTTTGTGCCGAAGCACCGCGGCCTCCCGCGCTCCGGTAAGCGCCGGAGATAGGAACCGCACCGCCGTGTCGAAACGCCCGGGGTAACGCCCCCCGGGCGTTTTCTCTATCGGAGGGGTAATGCGTCGTCTACTGCTCGTTCTTAGTGCGATTATTTTTCTGCTTTCCGCGGCGGGGTTGCAAGCATTCGCGCAGCCGGTCGAACCGGCAACGTTTAATGCGCTGCATTGGCGCAGCATCGGACCCTTTCGCGGCGGGCGTACCGTTGCGATCAGCGGCGTGCCGCGGCAGCAAAATGTTTTCTACATGGCGCCGACCAACGGCGGCGTTTGGATGACCGACGATTTCGGCCGCACGTGGACGCCCATCTTCGATTCGCAACCCACGCAGTCGGTCGGCTCGCTCGCTGTTGCGCCGTCCGACCCGCAAACGATCTATGTCGGCAGCGGCGAGGCGTTGCAGCGCCCCGATCTCTCGACGGGCGACGGCGTGTATAAGTCCCGCGACGGTGGAAAAACCTGGCAGCATCTGGGTTTGCGCGACGGTCAACAGATCTCCGGCATCGTGGTCGATCCCAAAGATGCAAACCGCTTGTTCGTTGCGGTGCTCGGCCATCCGTACGGAGCGAACGCCGAACGCGGTGTGTACCGGTCCGTCGACGGCGGCGCGACCTTTAGCAAAGTGTTGTACACCGACGCGAACACCGGCGCGGCAAGCATCGTTATGGATCCGGCCAACCCGCACGTGCTCTACGTATCGATGTGGGCCGCACGCCACTCGGCGTGGTTCAGTCAAGTCTTCGAGCACCAGGAACTCAGCGGTTTGTATAAGTCATCCGACGGCGGCAACTCGTGGCAGAAACTGCGCGGCGGCCTGCCCAAGCTGATCGGCCGCATCGGCATTTCAGTTGCGCCGAGCAATCCGAACGTCGTCTACGCGCAAGTCGACGCGCAGACCCCGGCCCTCTATCGTTCCGCGGACGCCGGCGCAACGTGGACGGCCGTTAATAAGGAAGACCGCATCACCGGACGCGGCCAAGATTTTGCGGCGGTAACCGCCGATCCAACCGATGCGGATACGGTTTACATTGCGAACACGTCAACCTACCGATCTACGAACGGCGGCAAAACGTTTACGGCGATCAAGGGCGCACCGGGCGGAGACGACTATCACACCGTTTGGATCAACCCGCAGAATCCACAAATCATCGCGCTCGCCGTCGACCAGGGTGCAACGATCAGCGTGAACGGCGGACGGACGTGGAGCAGCTGGTACAACCAGCCCACGGCGCAATTCTTTCACGTCATCACCGATAATCAATTCCCCTACTGGGTCTACGGCGCGCAGCAAGAAAGCGGCAGCGCGGGCACGCAAAGCCGCAGCGACTACGGCGAGATAAGCTTTCGCGAGTGGCACCCCGTCGGCACCGAAGAGTACGGTTACGTCGCGCCCGATCCGCTGCATCCCAACATCATCTACGGCGGCAAAGTCGAACGGTACGACACGCGCACCGGACAAACGCAAGAAGTCGGCCCCATTCTCAACTGGCGCAGCAACAAAACGTACCGCTTCAATCGAACCGCACCGCTCATCTTCTCGCAAGCCGAGCCAAAGGCGCTCTATCTCGGTTCGAGCGTCGTGTTCGTGACGCGAAACGGCGGGCACAGTTGGAACATCATCAGCCCCGATCTCACGCGCAAGCACCCGGGTGCAAACGCAAATCTCGGAATATTCGCGCAAACGCCGGACGCCAAAGCGCTGCATCGGGGCGTCATCTACTCACTTGCACCCTCGCCCTTGCGTGCGGGAACGATCTGGGCGGGAACCGACGACGGATTGATCTGGCGCACCGCCGACGGCGGCAAACACTGGAAGAACGTCTCTCCTCAATTGACGCCGTGGAGCAAAGTTGCGCAGCTCGATGCATCGCACTTTGATGCGGGTACGGCTTACGCTGCGGTCAACCGCTTTCGCTTAGACGATCTTCGTCCGTACGTCTACCGCACGCACGACGGCGGGCAAACATGGCAGCTCGTCGTGAACGGTTTACCGGCTAACGCGTCCGTCAACAGCGTGCGCGAAGATCCAAAACGGCGCGGGCTACTCTACGCAGCAACGGAGCGCAGCGTGTACGTCTCCTTCGACGACGGCGCAAACTGGCAATCATTGCAATTCAATCTGCCGGCGACATCGATTCGAGATCTCGTCGTGCACGGTGATGACGTGGTTGTCGGAACGCACGGCCGTTCGTTCTGGATTCTCGACAATATCTCGCCCCTGCGTCAGCTCGCA
>JALZBM010000197.1 GCA_030947385.1 Vulcanimicrobiota bacterium | reverse complement strand
AAACGCGAGCCGCTCGCCGCGATGCCGTACGGAAAAAAGCCCACCGGTGCGGTCCCGAGCAGCGAACGCGTTTTGACGTCGATCGCGCACACCGTGTTTGCCAAATTGTTGACCACGTACGCGTGCCGTCCGTCCTTGCCGACGACTAGGCTCGCGGGAAACGCGTGATTTTGGTTGGCGAAATGTTCGTCGGCGGACGCCGGCATCGCGATCGTGTCGCCTTCCACGGTTAATTTGCCGGCCGGGCTCAAATCGAATACGCGCACTTCGTTGATTGGGCCCTCCGACACGAGCACGATCGTCTTCCCCGGATGGGCCGGGTCGGCGAGCGCGGCGATGCCGATAAAGAACGCGTCGGCACCCTTCGGAACGTACACGTCGGAAACGCGCATGGTGCGCGTATCGACGACCGTGAGAGTAAAACCACCCACCACACGGCGGTCGAGCGCGTTCACCGCCGCAAACTCCCGCTCGTCGTCATTGCTGACGATCGCATACCGGCCGTTGGGGGACAGCGCGACGCCGAGCGTATTCATCCCCACCGGCACCGACTTCCCCACCGGCGCGACGATACGGCCGGACGGTAATATGACATTGAACGGGGAGGCCGCAGACGGCCCCGCCGGACGGTCTCCCGCGGGAGCTGAAAATACTACGGGCGTCGCGCCGAGGAGCGCAACACAAAGCAAAGACGTCACTACGCGCCGGATCATCATCGGGGGAAACCTTACGAAGGGCTGCTGGCGGCGACCTGCGGGTGGGTGGCGATTCGCGCGAGCGCGCGGCCGACCCGGGCAACCCCTTGGGCGGACTGCTCGGACGGCAGGTGGCCGAAGGACAACCGCAGCGCCGAGGGTCCGCGCCGGGTGGGATAAAATGGCTCGGCAGGCATGACCAAGACGCCCTCGCGGGCGCATTCCTCGAAGGCCGCCTGGGTGGAAATGCGGCCCGGTAAGCTCAGCCAAACGTTGAGCCCGGCCGCCGGCGGGCGCATGTCGCTCCAAGGAACGGCCGACCCGAGGGCGTCGATGAAACTGTCGCGACGCGCAAGGTAGAGCGCGCGCGACGAACGGATGTGGCGAGCGTACGCCGGCGCATTCATGAAACGCCATAACGCCCGCTGCGTGAGCGTCGACGTAAACACGTCCGCCCGCACTTTCGCCAGCTCCAACGCATCCGCGAGCGCCCCCTTACAGTACAGATACCCGATTCGCAGCGCCGGAAAAATGGATTTCGAAAGTGACTCCATCACGATGACACGGCCGTCGGTATCGAACGCGGCCAGCGGTGGCGGCGCGGCCGCATCGTAAGTAAATTGCCATCCCGTCTGATCTTCCAAAACGACGACGTCGTACCGCCGGGCAAGTGCTACGATCTGCTTTGCCCGGCGCTGCGGCAACACGCCGCCCTTTGGATTTTGCGCGATCGGGTTAAGGTAAAACAACCGCGGCCGGTATTCGGAAAAGACGCGCTCGACGTCATCGACGCGCACCCCGTCCGCGTCCCCCTGCACCTCCACGTATGTTACGCCGCGAGCGTCAAACACGCCGAGCGTGCCCGCGTACGTTGGACTCTCCGCGGCCACCACGCTGCGGCTTTCGAGCAGCACGTTCGCCACAAGATCGGCCGCTTGTTGCGCGCCGGAGCAGACCACGATATCGTTCGCCCGCGCGTTCGCTCCGCGCGAGCGCAGCAATCCGGCGAGCGTTTCGCACAAATCCTGATCGCCCGAACTCGAACGGTATTGCATGGATTCCGCCGGATCGTCGAGCAGCGTGCGGTGCACGGCGCGTCCGAAATCTTGCAAGGGAAAGGTTTCCGGCGCAGGATGACCCGTAGCCAGATTAATTGCGCCCGGAGCGGTCGCAAGCGTGAGCGCTTCGAGAACGCCTTCCATGCGTTCGGAACGCGCGAAGCGCCCGACATCCGGTTCCCAGCCGCGCGCGAAGGACGCGGCTTGCGGCCGTGATTCTGCAACGAACGTACCTTTACCAACGCGCGACGTGACGCGCCCCCGCGCGGAAAGCAAATCGTATGCTTGCGAAACGGTTACGATCGCGCAGTCGAGTTGCGCCGCCAGATCGCGCATGGCCGGAAGCCGGTCACCCGGACGCAGCCGTTCGGACTCGATCGCTTCGACGAGTTGATCGGCGATCTGCACGTAGAGCGGACGCCGGTCGCCGGAATCGAGGGCAATGTCGGTCACATCGCTAGTGCAGCGGTTTTTGGTCGAGCCGGTATCCAATACCGCGCACGCTGGCAATTTCGACCGGCGCTTCCACTTCGGAAAGCTTCTTGCGCAGCGCTGCGATGTGCACGTCTACCACGCGCGTCGGTACGCCCGAAACGTCGTTCCACACGTGTTCCAAAATCTGCGCGCGCGTGAGCAGCCGCCCCTCGGCTTCTCCTAAATACCACAAGAGCCGAAACTCCAGAGCCGTTAACGTCACGCTATGTTGCGCGTTGTTGAGCGTGTGAAAGTCCCGAACGAGTTTGGCGGTGCCGATCTGCAGCACGCCTTCGCCGCCCGATTTGGCAATATATTTTTCACGCCGCCGCAGAAATGACGCCACGCGCGCAACAAGCTCGTTACCCGAAAACGGCTTGGTGATGTAGTCGTCGGCGCCTAGACCCAAGCCCAAGAGCACGTCTTGCTCCCGCGAGTGTCCGCTGACCATCAGAATAAACGCGTTGTGCGAAGTAGCAATCGAGGTACAGACATCTAAGCCCGAGATATCCGGTAAACCGACGTCGAGGATGACGACGTCCGGAGCGTAGGTATCGGCCAACTCCAAGCCTTCGGCGCCGGTCCGCGTAACTTTGACTTCGTAGTCCGCGCGCTCGAGCACGGTCTGCTCGAGCTTTGCAACGTCCTCATCGTCTTCGATGACGAGAATCCGGCCTTTAGCCATTAGCACTCCTTAACTCTACAGTAAGCAATCCTTCATTATGCAGGAGCAACGGCATCTTCTCCTTCGGTAAACATCAGCGAACGCCGGGCTACGCCTTCTTCAACCGCGGCTTGCGCGACGGCTCGCGCCACCGCGTCGACCACCCGTGTATCGAAGACGCTCGGAATGATGTATTCCGCGCTACGCTCTTCATCCGTAACGATCGACGCGATCGCATAGGCCGCCGCGAGTTTCATTTTCTCGGTAATGCGCCTGGCACGGCTGTCGAGCGCCCCGCGAAAGATTCCGGGGAAAGCAAGCAGGTTGTTGACTTGGTTGGGAAAGTCCGAGCGTCCGGTCGCCATCACACCGACGTAGGGCGCCGCGATGTCCGGCATGATTTCCGGCGTAGGGTTGGCCATCGCAAGCACGATCGGATCGCGCGCCATCGTTTTGATGTCTTCGGGGTGCAAAACCCCGGGCGCCGAAACGCCGATAAACACATCCGCACCGCGCAACACTTCGGCCAGCGGACCGTGACGGTTCTCACGGTTCGTATTTTCTGCCAGCCACCGCCAGTGTGAATTTTCGTAGCGTTCGTCGCGGTTGATCGCGCCCGCGCGATCGACCGGAATCACGTCGCGCACCCCCGCGCCGAGCAGCATCTTAATCGTAGCAGTTCCCGCAGCACCGCTGCCGGCTACCACGACCGTCAGATCTTCCATCCGCTTGCCGACAACTTGCGCAGCGTTGATCAGCGCCGCGAGAATGACGACCGCCGTGCCGTGCTGGTCGTCGTGCATGACCGGAATGTCGAGCGCGTCGATCAGGCGCCGCTCGACTTCGAAGCAACGAGGCGCGGAGATATCCTCCAAATTGATTCCACCGAACACGGGAGCGATGCGGATGACGGTTTCCACGATTTCGTCGACATCTTTGGTATCCAGGCAAATCGGAAACGCATCGATATTGGCAAACTGCTTGAAGAGCATCGCTTTGCCTTCCATCACGGGCAAGGCGCCGAGCGGTCCGATATCGCCCAGACCAAGCACGGCGGTACCGTCGGAAACGACCGCCACGCAGTTGCGCTTGATGGTAAGTTGAAACGCCTTGCTCGGATCGGCGGCGATGGCCATCGACACACGCGCTACGCCCGGTGTATAGACCGTGGAGAGATCCTGGCGAGTCTTCACCGGAATTTTTGGTTCGATCTGAATCTTTCCGCCGAGATGCGCGAGAAAGGTGCTGTCGGAGATGCTTACGATCTTGACATTCTCGAGCGACTCGACGGCTTTGCGCACCGCATTGCCGGCAACGTCCGACGACACGGTTACGGTGACGTCGCGAACCACGAACGCACGGTTGACGGACCGCATATCGACTGCGCCGATGACGCCTCCCGCATCGCCGATAGCCGCCGCGAGCCGGCTGAACGCGCCCGCTTCGCTCGCCATCTCGAGGCGCATGATGAGCGTAAATCCGATCGGCACTGGTGGCATAGTTCTCCTAATTCCCGCTAACGGTCATTTCCGCAACGCGGAACGACGGCGATACGATTCCCGAATCAAAACGCAAGTCATCCGCCACGAGATCGAGCCCCGCGAGCATCTGTGCGAACGTTCCCGCAACGGTGAATTCCTCGATGGGATACGCAATCGCGCCGTCTTCAATGTAAAAGCCGCGCGCCCCCCGGCTGTATGTTCCCGTCGCGTATTCGGTGGCAAAACCGATGGTGTCCATGACGAGCACGCCTTTTTTCGTTTGCGCGACGAGCGCGTCGAGCGACCGGTCGCCGTTTTGAAGATAAAAGTTGTTTGGACCGATCCCGCCGCCCGTCGAATTGCCGGTGGTTTGCATTCCGAGCCGCCGAGCATAATAACTATCGAGAACGAACGAGCGCAAAACGCCGGCGTCGAAAACCACCGTGCAC
>JALZBM010000196.1 GCA_030947385.1 Vulcanimicrobiota bacterium | reverse complement strand
GCCGTATTCGCATCGCGGGCAGTGGCGAAGCGGGAATTCGCGGCGGCCCCGCCGGCGATCTCTATGTCTATCTCGGCGTCATTCCTCACGCGCAGTTTCGCCGCGAAGGTTTAGACTCGACGATCGATCTCGTCGTCTCGTTTCCGCAAGCGGCACTGGGCACTCAAGTGAAGGTTGCCTCGCTCGATGGGGAGCTTTCACTCGCATTGCATCCCGGAACGCAAAGCGGCACGCTGTACCGTATGCGCGGCCATGGAATGCCGAGCGTCCGCGGCACGCAGCGGGGAGATCACGTCGTTACGGTGCACGTTGCCGTGCCCTCGAAGTTGACCAAACGTCAGCGCGAGTTGCTGGAAGAATATGCGCGCGCCGGGGGCGACAAGGTTGAGGAAGATAAATCATTTTTCGACCGCGTGAAAGACGCGTTCAAGCCCGATTAGCAACCGGTTTTTTGTCGAGGGTAGGCACGCCCCCGGCGACTCCATCGATCTGGACGGCGGAGACGCGCGCAAAATCGCGATGGTTCTGCGCATGAAAACGGGCGAACGTATCGAGATCATCGATTCCGGCGCGCAGCGTTTCTTCGCCACGCTTACGTTAGCGAACCATCGCGTAACGGCGCATTTGGATGAAGTTGCGCCGCCCGTTTTGGAGGGAGACCGCTTTCAAGTTAGCATCGCACAGGCGCTTCCCAAGGGTCAGAAGATGGACTTGGTGGTCGAGAAATTGACCGAACTGGGTGTCGCGGAAATCTACCCGCTGTACAGCGAAAGAACCGTCGTCGAGGACATCGGTCCCGGCAAATTCGAGCGTTGGCGCCGTCTGGCCAAAAGCGCGTCCGAGCAGTGCGGGCGGGCAACGATTCCGGTCTTGCACGAGGTGCAGTCGTTTGATGCGTTCGTTGAATGTTTTGCGAAATTCGACGTCGTGTTATTCGCGTGGGAGCTGGCCGATATGCCGCCGCTGCGCGAAAAGCTGCCGGGCTTGCTGCAGGACGCGACCACGATTCTTGCAATCGTCGGCCCGGAAGGCGGATTTTCGAACGACGAGGCGGCTCGCGCGCGGGAGGCCGGCGCGCATCTCGTTTCGCTCGGGCGGCGAATTTTGCGCACGGAGACGGCTGCGCTGGTGATCGCCGCCATCCTCAATTATCTGGCCTGAACCGGAACCTCGAGCGGCAGCGTCGTATACACTCGAGTTGATATGAGCAAGTTATTGGAAGAACTGCCACTCGGGACCTCGGTGTTCGTCGGGGAGCAACAAGTCGGCGACGTGCGCGGGATCTATAGCTTGGGCGATTCCAAACTCGCGGAGTACTTAAACGTCTATTGGAGTACGATGCAAACGGAATTATTGGTCCCGACGACCGAGGTGCGCGATATCGAGGTTCGCGGGGTCGTATTGCAAGGGCCGATCGAAACGTACGCCGATCTTGCGCGTTTCGATGAACCGTCGCGCCCGGACATCACACGCCTGCGGTGAGTATGAAATTTTCCCTCGTCATCCCCACGTACAACGAGGCGGGCGGTATCGAGCGCTTGATCGTTGCTTTGGACGGCGTTTTCAAAAAGAACAACCTCGATGGCGAGATTGTGATCGTCGACGACAACTCGCCGGACGGCACCGGTGCGATCGTCGACCGTCTGGCGCAAACGTACCCGGTCCGCTGTCTGCACCGGGCCGGCAAAATGGGACTGTCCAGCGGCGTTATCGACGGTTGGAAATTCGCGCGCCCGGATTCCGTGGCCGTGGGCGCGATGGATGGCGACTTTAGCCACGACATTAACGTTCTTCCGAGGATGGTTGAAGCACTCGATAGCGGCGGATATGGCCTTGCGGTTGGTAGCCGTTACGTGCCCGGTGGCGGCATTGAAAACTGGCCGCTCAAACGCAAAATCACCTCGCTCGTAGCAATCGCACTCGCAAAACCGCTCACCCGCGTCAAAGATATTACGAGCGGGTATTTTCTCGTCAAACGTTCGGCTATCGAAGGCGTGGATTTGGATCCGATCGGGTTTAAGATCGGGCTCGAGGTCATTGCCAAAGCGCACTACGGAAACGTGATCGAAGTACCGTTCGTATTTACGGACCGCGTTGCGGGCGAGTCCAAGCTTAACCAGAAAGAAATTTTTAACTACCTCAAGCAGCTCGGCAAAATTTACTCCGGGCGCATGCGGCCCAAAACGGGACGGCCCTAACCATGCCGATGCCCGAGTGGCTGCGTTTGCGGCGCAGCAAGAACGAAACCGAAGATAACGCGCAATGGACGAAGTGCCCCAAGTGCGGCGAGGTGCTGTACCGCAAAGACTTGGCGGCCAACCTCTCGGTTTGTTCGAAATGTCATTATCATTTCCGCATGCATGCATTCGACCGCGTGTCGATGATCATCGATTCGGATTTTGTGGAGATCGGCAACGACGTGCTGCCGGGCGACCCGCTCGGCTGGGTCGACACGAAGAGTTATCCGGACAAGCTTGCGGCGGCTCGCGAAAAATCGCAGCTGACCGAAGGCATCGTGTGCGGCTTCGGAACGCTCGGCGGTTTTCCGGTGGCCCTGGGTGTAATGGACTTCAACTTCCGCGGCGGTACGATGGGCACCGTCGTCGGCGAACGCATTGCGCTGCTCTTAGAAGAAGCGCGTAAACGCCACGTTCCTTGCATCCTTTTTACCGCAAGCGGCGGCGCGCGGATGGAGGAAGGCATGCTCGCCCTCATGCAAATGGCCAAGGCGACCGCTGCCGTTAGCCGTTTTATGGAAGACGGCAACTTGTTTGTTACCGTGCTGACCGATCCGACTACCGGGGGCGTATCGGCATCCTTTGCTTTTCAAGCCGATATTATCGTCGGCGAAGCGCGCGCCATGATCGGGTTTGCCGGTCGCCGCGTCATCGAGCAAACGATCCGCCAAAAATTGCCCGATAATTTTCAAACGGCAGAATTTCTGCTGGAAAAGGGCCACATCGATATGGTCGTCGAGCGCAATCAAATGAAGGCGACGCTGGTACGTTTGCTGGACTACACGTCGGCAAAGAAACCGGCCTTCGTATCGTGAACGTTATCGTGGAGCGCGAGAAAAAAATGCTCGAACTCGAAAAGACGATCGACGATTTGCGTTCGGCGGCGCTTACCCAGCCGAGCCTTTCCACCGCCATCGAAGCGCTTCAGGACCAATACCGAAAGATTCAACGCGAAGTCTTCGGGTCGATGACGGCGTGGCAAAAAGTCAACATGTCGCGCCATCCGAACCGCCCCGTTTCAAGCGACTACATTGCGCGCCTGGATTCGTTCGACGAATTGCATGGCGACCGCCATTTCCGCGACGATCCGGCGATTATCGGCGGTTTTGCAAAACTGGCCGGCCGCAGCGTGATGGTGCTGGGGCAGCAGCGCGGGCGCGATACAAAAGAGAATCTCAAGCTGAATTTCGGCATGGTGACCCCCGAGGGATACCGCAAGGTCAAGCGTTTAATCGAAGTTGCTTCGCGCCTGGGCGTGCCGATCGTCACGTTCGTCGACACCAAGGGCGCAGATCCCGGGATTGGATCCGAAGAACGGGCCCAATCGGAGGCGATCGCGCAGTGCCTGTTCGCGCTAACGGTCGCCCGTGTGCCGATAGTGGCAACGGTGATCGGCGAGGGAGGCAGCGGCGGCGCGCTCGCGCTGGCAATTGCCGACAAAGTGATTATGCTCGAGCATAGCACCTACTCGGTTGCTTCTCCCGAGGGGTGTGCGGCCATCTTATGGGGCGACGCCGCCAAGGCGGAAGAAGCGGCATCGCACTTGAAGTTAACCAGCCAAGACCTGCTCGGGTTCGGCATTATCGACCAGATTATTCCGGAGCCGCTGGGCGGGGCACACCGCGACGCGCCGGCTTTGATTGCAACGACGCTGCACGAAATCGAAGCATCGCTCGCGCAATTGTCGGCCTTGACGGTTGACGAGTTGGTTGAGGAACGCTATCGCAAATACCGGCGAATCGGCGCATGGCAGGTAGAGCGCCGCGAAACGGCACCGGCAAAGAGGTGAAACGTAAACCGCGTTCTCATCAAGGCCTTCGGCTTTTCAGCCGCCTCGCCGTTGCGACGATGTCGCTGATTGTGTTCGCACTCGTCGGCATCCAATTCGCGCATATTATCGACCGCAACGTTGCGATGGGTGACTCGCTGCACGACGTGCAGTCGGACGTGCGAGTGCTTCACATGCGCAAACTCGAACAAGAACGCGAATTGCGCCGGTTGAGCGATCCGACGGGATCCATTCCCGAGATTCACGACCGGCTCCATCTCGTCGGTCCGCACGAAACCATCATTTACCTTAAGGCCCCGGCCCCGCCATCCTCGCCGTGACGAATCGCGTTCGGGGAACGGTTATCAACGTGCACATGTTCGGCGCGACCGTTCGCCTGGAAAACGGCGAAGTGGCATCGGTTCCGATTGTGGACGTGAATGCTAATCGGTCAACGTACACCCGCGCGCTTTCTGCAAAAACCGATCTCCCGTTCGATGCGCACGATGGCACGCGGCACAAAATACTCGTTCTGGCGAAAACGCGAATCGACGAGCCCATCGATCCGTCGACGCCGCCGCCCGTTATTACCGAGGAACATCTCGAGGAGCAGATTGCAAGTTATCTCAAAGATACGCAAGAGTGGGAACACGACGATGCTCCCCCGGCGCACGAGCGCCACTTCCTGCGCAAAAAACGCCGTGCCGCGCTCTTCGAATCCCGCCACAGCGCCGAATAGCCCTCTCGAAGGTTTCGCGTGAGCGACGTTTCCGCCGTCATCTCCATCGGCACCAACTCAACGCGTATGCTGCTCGTCGATTTCGCGGGA
>JALZBM010000195.1 GCA_030947385.1 Vulcanimicrobiota bacterium | reverse complement strand
CAGATGGTCTCAGCCGACATGACCACCCACCGGTATTCGCGGAATATGCATTGGAAAGTTAGACACCATCACGTCGTGATGATGTGTGAAGCGGCCGCGCGCGCAAAGGGCTATCACATGGTGAGCGGCTCGATGATGGGCGGCCACATGATGAGCACGCACATGAAAAGCACGCACATGAAAAGCCACATGAAAAGCCACATGAAGATGGCTACCGCTGCGCCCATCAATCCGACCGGAACGCTAAACACCGATCCCGGCGCAACGCCGAATCCCGATAACAACATCAACGGCATTCACACCACGGCCAACCCGGCCCCCACACCTACCCCGTAAATAGCGTGTTACGCTGAGCTTGTCGAAGCACGCCCTTCGACAAGCTCAGGGTGACACATCTCCTACTTCGGATTTGGCGCGTTCTTGCAGCTCTTTGACGATGCTTGAGTCGGCGAGGGTTGTGGTGTCGCCGAGAATCCGGCCTTCTGCAATGTCGCGCAAGAGACGGCGCATGATTTTCCCGCTGCGTGTTTTCGGCAATTCCTGCGTGAACGTGAGATATTTGGGCGTCGTGAATTTTCCGAGTTTTTGACCGACGAAAGCGCGCAATTCGTCGCCCAATTCTTTGCTGCCGGGATCCGCACCGCGTAGCGATACGAACGCCACGATGGCTTGGCCCGTCATCTCGTCCAATTTGCCGACAACGGCGGCTTCGGCAACCTTCGGATGCTCGACCAGTGCGCTCTCCACCTCCGTTGTCGAGATGCGATGACCGCTCACGTTCATCACGTCGTCGATGCGCCCCATGAACCAGTAGTTGCCTTCCTCATCGCGACGGCAACCGTCGCCCGCGAGATAACGATGCTCGAATTTTGACCAATAGGTTTGCTTGTAGCGTTCTTCGTCGCCCCAGATCCCGCGCAGCATCGAGGGCCACGGTCGCGTGAGAACGATGTAGCCGCCGCCTCCCAGCGGTACGCTTTCGCCTTTTTCGTTGACGATGTCCGCGGCCACACCCGGCAGCGGTTGCGTTGCACTTCCGGGCAGGGTTGTCGTGATGCCCGGAAGCGGGCCAATCATTATCGCGCCGGTTTCCGTTTGCCACCAGGTATCGACCACCGGACATTTTCCGCCACCGATATGATCGCGGTACCACATCCATGCTTCGGGATTAATGGGCTCCCCGACCGAACCCAGCAGACGCAACGACGAGAGGTCGTGCTTTTCCGGAAACTGCGTGCCCCATTTCATGAACGTTCGAATCGCCGTCGGGGCCGTGTAGAGAATCGTTACCCGGTAGCGCTCGACGATCTCCCACAGGCGGTCCTTATCGGGAAAATCCGGCGTGCCTTCGTAGATGACCGACGTTGCGCCGTTGCAGAGCGGACCGTACACGATGTATGAGTGACCCGTCACCCAGCCGATGTCGGCCGCGCACCAATAGACATCGTCGTCTTTAAGATCGAACACCAGCTTGTGCGTCATGGTAACACCGGTAAGATAGCCACCCGTCGTATGTTTGATGCCTTTCGGCTTTGCGGTCGTTCCGCTCGTGTAGAGCAAATACAGCAAATCCTCGGCATTCATGCGTTCGGGTTCGCATTGGGCGGGTTGATCCTTGATAACGTCGTCCCACCAGATATCCCGGCCCGGTTTCATCTCGACGGGATCGCCGACGCGTTTGGCCACGATGCAGCGCTCAAGCGACGGCGTTTCTTTCATCGCGACGTCGCAATTGTTTTTCAGCGGCACCTTGTTACCACGCCGCCAGCCTTGATCGGCGGTGATGAGCGCGACGCACTCCGAATCGTTGACGCGGTCGCTGATAGAGTCTGGTGAAAACCCTCCGAAAATCACGGAATGCGCGGCGCCGATCCGCGCGCAAGCCAGCATAGCAACGGGAAGTTCGGGAATCATCGGCATGTAGATGGCGACGCGGTCGCCTTTTTTGATCCCGAGCGCTCGCAAGCCGTTTGCAAAGCGGCACACGTCATCCAGCAATTGTTGGTACGTAATCGTCCACCGGTCGCCGGGCTCGCCCTCGTAGTAAAAGGCGATGCGCGACCCTTTTCCAGCGCGTACGTGGCGATCGAGTGCGTTGACGGACGCGTTGAGTTCGCCGTCTGCAAACCATTTCGCAAAAGGCTCGTCCCACTGCAGCGTTGTCGTGAACGGTTTCATCCACTCGAGTTTGCGCGCCCAGCTGGCCCAGAATTCCAGATAATCAGCTTCGGCTTCTTTGTAAATGCCCGGCTGCGCGTTGGCTTGCGCGGCAAACTCCGGTGGCGGTGCAAACCGGCGGCTCTCGCTTGAGAGGGCCTCGATGTCTCCGGTGGTCTTCATAGCGGGGAGTTACCTGGGGATCGCGCGTCGTGCCTGCCGAATACTATCGCGTGCGAGTGTTGCGTTTCTTACTTGTTGTTACTTTACTAGCGGGACTTAGTGCGCGGGCAGATGCACACCGCGATCGGGAGCCGTCAACCGGCTTGCACGCCATCCATTTCAACCAGCGGCCGCCCGACTTTACCTTTCCCACGGGCAGCGGTAACGAACGACTCTCCGCACTCGTCGGTACGCCCGTCGTAATCAATTTTTGGGCGACGTGGTGCCACGCGTGCGTCGATGAGATGCCCCTGTTCGAACGTTTGACCCCTGCATACGGTAAACTCATAGCGGTTATCACGGTTTCGAACGAGGCGGCCGGCGTCGCGCAAACGTTCCTCGTGCAGCGTGGCCTCGGACTTCCCTTACTGGAGGATCCGGCGGGGGCGATCTTCAGCGCCTATTCGGTCGAGAATTATCCGGTCACGGTGGTCGTGGACTCGCGCGGGGAGGTCTCCTACGTTTCGGTGGGCGGCCTCGATTGGAGCGAGCTCTCGGGTGCGGTTGATAAAGCTTTGGCCACGAAATAGACGTTAGGCTTGGCAGTCTTGGGTCCGGACTGCTAAAATACTACCGATGAAGAACCTCCCCGGCCAGCTGGATAAACGCAAGGCGTATATTCTGGCCACAGTCGTCTATGAGTACATTGCGACGGCGGAACCGGTCGGCTCCAATACCCTCACGCAAAAGTACAATCTGGGCGTCAGCTCGGCCACCATTCGCAACGAGATGGCCGAACTGGAGGCATTGGGCTACCTGGACCAGCCGCATACCTCGGCGGGCCGCGTTCCTTCGGATGCCGGCTACCGCACTTACGTGGACACGCTCATGCAGCCCGAACAGCTACCCGTGCCGGAGCGGCGCCGCATCCAAGACGAACTGCGCGAGGCGAGCCGCGAACTCGACGATGTGATCGAAACGACGACCCGCCTGCTTGGCCGCCTATCCAATAATTTGGCGTTCGTGGTGACGCCGCCGACCGAAGTACATGCATTTCGCCATATTCAAATGATATGGCTCGGAGCGAGAACGGGCGTGGCGATCGTAATGACGACGATGGGCAGCGCCGCGCAGTCGATGTTCGAGTTGCAGCAAGACGTGACGCCCGACGATTTAACGCGGCTTTCCAATGCGTTGAACGCGCGTTTGGGCGGCAAGCTGCTCGGCGAAATAAAAGACGCCGACGTAAGCGCTGCCGTCGGCGAGATCGGTTTGGGCGACGACATTCGTGCCGCGGTCAATACGGCGTTGCGAACCGCCCGTTCGTCCGAATCTCCGAATATCAGCGCATCGGGTGCGCAAAATCTTTTGGATCAGCCCGAGTTTCACGATTTGCGCAAACTGCGCTCGATTCTCAATATCGTCGAAGAGCAAAAAACGCTCTACGATTTGGTGGCCGATTCGATGACGAACGAGCAGACGACAGTCAAGATCGGACACGAACTCGGTTCCGAAGACATTTTGGAATGCAGCGTCGTTACGGTACCTTACCGGTTTGGCGAGCACGCCATCGGCATGCTTGCGATTCTGGGTCCGAGGCGGATGCCATACGGACGTTTAATGGCGCTGGCCTCGGGCACCGCTGAAACCTTGAGCGAACGACTCTCCGACGTTGAAATAAAGTAGGGAAATGCCGACCACCGATTTTTACGAAGTTTTAGGCGTGCACCGCGGCGCGACTCCGGATGATATCAAAAAAGCGTACCGCGCTCTTGCCCGCGAGCATCATCCCGACGTCAGTTCGGACAAAGCCTCCGCAGAACACAAATTCAAAGAGATTAACGAAGCGTACGAAGTGCTGTCCGATCCGCGCAAACGCGAGATGTACGATCGGTACGGGTCCGTGACGAGCGGCGTCGGAGCCTCCGATTTCGGCGGATTTACGAATGGGTTCGGCGGCGGCGGCTTCGGAGAGATCTTTGACATGTTCTTTAGCGAAGCGCGCACGGCCGGTCCGCAAGCGCGCCGCAACGGTCCCTCGCGCGGATCCGATCTGCGTTACGATTTAGAAATCACCTTAGAAGAAGCATTTTCCGGTGCCACCAAAGAGATTTCGTTCAATCATTTGGCCGCGTGCGATACCTGCAAGGGCAGCGGTGCAGAGCCGGGTACGCTCGTTATACCGTGCGACCGCTGCGGCGCATCCGGTGTCATGCGCCAAGTGCGTCAAACGCCGCTCGGACAATTCGTCACGCAGTCGACATGCAACAAGTGTATGGGCGACGGACAAGTCGTGCAAACCCCGTGTACGGCGTGCGCCGGCCGCGGGCGCAAAGAAGTCGAACGCAAGCTGACGGTGCGCGTTCCGGCCGGCGTCGATGAAGGCAGCCGCATTCGCATCGCGGGCAGTGGCGAAGCGGGAATTCGCGGCGGCCCCGCCGGCGATCTCTATGTCTATCTCGGCGTCATTCCTCACGCGCAGTTTCGCCGCGAAGGTTTAGACTCGACGATCGATCTC
>JALZBM010000194.1 GCA_030947385.1 Vulcanimicrobiota bacterium | reverse complement strand
CGACCAGACTCTGTAACTGCCACTATCGTCTTCCTCTCGACTGCTACGTCTGTACCGCCAACGTTCGCCGCGAGGACGAGAAAGGCTTCAATTTTTTTACCCGGTGATAATCCACACCGGTCGCTCGCGCGCAGGCGCGATGCTGGTTCTAATCGCGCTGACTAGCGAGAGCGGCAGCTGGCCCCTCGTTTCGTACCGCGGCGAAGATCTCGCACCGAGCAATGATGTCGTCGCGGTCCGCTGCGGATGGAATCGCTCGCATGGCGTCATGCCTGACGAGGGTGACGTGGCGCGCAAGGGTTTCGATGCGCCCCGGATCGCGTTCACAACGCGCGACCGCAACGATCACGTCCACCATGCGAATGAGCACGGCTGCGCTGCCGTCGGCATTTTGCCTGATCATGTGAAACATCGCGTCGACAAGTCCGTCGTAATCGATGCTCGGGACGACAAGCACGATCCGGCCGTCTCGCTCGTAAACCCCTGTATGGAGTTGTCGTGGCGCGAGGTCGCAGAGTGCCGAACCAAGCCGATCGAGGACGCTAATCGCCGTCATCGGATCATTTATGCCGGGCGATAGCGCGCGCACCGCGACTTCAACCAATTGCCGGACCGCAAACTCAAGGTCACCCGAACTGGCGCGCTGCGCACCAAGGGCCGTGGCGTCCATGATGGCGGCGGAGCCGCCGCGAGCGTGCGGCGTCATGAGGGCAATCGGTGCGCCGGGGAAGACGTAGTCCCCCAGACGCACTGCAAGAGACACGGACGTGCCATTCTTGCTCGCCCAATCGGCCAGAGCGTCGCCCTCAAGCTGTTGCAGATAACCTCTGCGGCCGTCGAAGACGCTCGTTGCTTGCTGCCACTGCGCGGCCGAAGGCCGAGCTGGTTGCGCTGACTCCGTGGTCAGCCGAGCGAACGCAAAACGCAAGTCATCGCTCACCAGTTCGACCACGGTATCAACATTGATCCGGCTCGCCATATGGTCGATGAAATAAATCAGCGTACCGACGCACACCAAGGCGAGAAGTATGGCGACGCTGAGCGCTAGGTGCGGCACGAACACACTTTCGCCGCGGTCGCGGACGGTGCGCAGCACCATCAATGCATACGAAAACGTACCGAGGAACGTGCCGAGCGACATCTGCACCCAACGATCACGCGTGAAGTTGCGCAAGAGCCGCGGCCCCATTTGACCGGCCGCGAGCGACAACGCCGCGATCGTAATTGAGAAGACCGTGCCGGCGACGCCGATCGTCGATGACGCGATGGCGCCGAGCAGCGTCCGCGCTCCGGTGCTGCCGCCATTGTAGAGCCACGGACTTTTGAGCAACGCCTGCGGCACAGCTCCGCTGCGGTCGGCTTCGACCAAAAGTACCGCGGCCACCACCCCCGCCGTCACCATGAGTCCGGGAAGGAGCCAGAATGCATCGCCGATGGCCGTAAGCAGGTTGCGTCCGCGTGCTATCACGGGATTTCACCCTTCGTCGAGGCGTCGGCCGGCGTTACCGCAACCCGCAATGGCGGCATGCCTACGATGTCGTATGTTGCTGATGCGATACCGATGCCGGCTTCATCGAAGGCGCCAAGAATGTCGCGGCTCATGGCGTCTTTGAGCTCACGCGCGCCGTGAGCGGGAGCGACGAAACGCAATCCTAGTTCAAGCCAATTGTCAGTGATCCGATAGTACACGCGAGGTGCGAGTTCGGCCGGCGGCATCGCATAGCGTCGCATCATGGACTGGATTGCCGCCTCACCACGCGTCCGCAGCTTTTTCGTGTGGGATTCTGCAACGTCGAGGAGGATCTGCTCCGCCCGAACGCGGTCGTCGCTGTAGGCGATCGGGAGCATCATCTCTTCCCAAATCAGCGGGAAGTCGCGGCTATAGTTATAGACGGGTTCCGTGAAGATCACGCTGTTACTGACGCTGACGATGCGCCCGGTAAACTGCCGCCCCGTGATCCACGTAGTGGTCGCCGCGCCCTGCACGGGCGGCGGCTGTCCCATCTCCATTATGGTGGTTTGAATGAAGCCCAGCGCGATCACGTCGCCGCGCACACCGCCCATGACGATACGGTCGCCGACGTTGAAGGTTTTGCCGCGCAGAATGACTAGATAGCCGGCGATTGCAGTGACGACGTTTTTTAGGGCAAAGGCCAGGCCCGCCGTTACTAGACCGATCGCTGTGGCGAGGTTTCGCGGGTTGTCGAACCAGATCGAGAGGAAAGCGATCGCGAATAGGACGGTCGTCGCTATATTGATCGTTTGTCGCGTCCAGAAACGGAACCGGTGTAGCCGATTCCCCGTAAAGAGCAAGCCGGTCGCGGCGCGCAAGACCAGCCGCACGAGAAGGAATCCCGCGAAGAGCACGACCGAGAATATTAGTTTCTCACCGGCGTGCGCGTTGATACCGATTAACTTGACGCCGTATACGTCCATCTATCGCTTTTCTTCTGTGAATATCGAACGATCCCTGAGGGGCAGCCGTGAGGGATGTCACGAATAACAGACGTGTGAGAATAGCCTTCGCAAGATGACGCGAGGTCCGGCGTGGGAATCAGCCGCGGTATCGCGGCGGCTAACGGCCTTGAGCGCGACTGCGCCCGGCGTTGCGCACCGCATGGCTGCAAGGAGTGTCGTGAGCAGCTCATCCGCCGACTATGTGAGCCAGCGACTCAATAACGACCGGCAGAGCGGGCTGCGTTTACGCCCGTCACGGTGAAGATGAAACCTGTCGAACCTGACCCGGCTTATCAAGATTGAAGTGAACAAGACGCGGCATCGAACGGGTAGCGTGCGATGCTGACCATTTCGTAGTCGTGCTCACAATTATTCACTGCATCGCCGAACCGGTACCTACTTGTAGAGAGCTTCAACTGCGTCGACGGCATTTCCGACGGCGTTTGCCCCGGTCTGAGTTTCCTTCGCATTCCGATCGTGAGCGCCGTCGCGGGCTTGGCGAACGGCCTTATTGAACATAAGCACCACGTTGCCACCGTTCGCCTTTGCCGCGATGATCGCTTTGAGGTGAAGCCACGTCCGGTCTAATGCGTACGCATCATGGCTCGCGCGAGTCCATTGCCCCATGCTCCCATCCAGTCCGATCGAGCGTCCGAGATAGTCGAGGCTGTGCACGTCCGCCGGGATCTTCTCGCCGACGATCCCGAATAGCGGTGCGAGCGCGCCCGTCACGTCGTTTGCGGCGCGTTTTAGGCCACGCGGATCGTGCAACTTAAGGGCGAGCTTGTGCGTGCGCGTATCCATCTGAGTCAGTTCTCCTACGGACGTACCTTTTTGCGCGAGCGTCGCCCGCACGGAAGGCCACTTGCCAATCGATTCACGAGCGGCGACAATCGCGTAGTTGCCGACCAGCTCACCCTCGGCAATCGCTTCGGCGCGATCTTCAATCGAGTAGATCGCGCGCATATCGGCAGGACGATCGTTGATTTCCGTGTCCTTGTCGGGCGTCATCGATCCGGCCGACGCCATTAGCGTGAGCATGGACCCGGCCGCGATAGTCAGGCTGGCCGTTTGAAGTATTCGCGAGATTGTGATAATCGGTTTCATTGGGGCGGATCTCCCTCTGTTTTGGTGCGAAAATACGCCCACTCTGCGTGGCGAATGTGGACCTCCCCACGCATTTTCAACTCTAGGGCGGTGGAAGGCGGCAGGTCTGTACGCTATTGATCAATGGTGGCTATTCGATGGTCATCTGGAGAAGGAAGGCCGGCCCAATCGGCCGGCCTGGGATGTGCACTATTCCTTCGTTTCTTGGTTCCCGTCGTTCGTCTCGCTGTCTCCATCCTTTGTGGAGCCAGGGCCCTGTTGGAGGTTGTCACGATCAGGTCCGGCGGGTTCGTTGCCTTTGCTGTCGGCAATTTCAGGACCGCCATTTGCCTCGCGGTCGGCGATTTCAGGACCGCCATTTGCCTCGCGATCTGCGCTTTCGGCGGTGCGTTGCTCGCTAGAAGAGGCGGTTTTAACAGTTGCGGCTTGCGCGGAATGCACTGCCGCGAAGCCGAGCGGAACGCCTAAGGTGGCGGCCAGCGCCACTGCAATCGCCGATTTCTTGATGTCCATTTTGTGGTCTCCTTTAGCACTTTGGTTTCTCTTGGGAAGGTCAGCATATCGCTTTTTGATGAACGGACGATGACATGCGCGTGCTTATCGTAGAAGACGATCCCGGGTTGGCAGAACTTCTGGCGGAATCGTTACGCGAACACGGCTACGCGGTGGTCGCTAAAAACGATGGTTTTTTGGGCGACCGCGAAGCGGCCGAGGGCGGATTCGACGCTATCGTCTTGGATTGGAACCTTCCGGGACTCTCCGGAGTGGAAATTTGCCGCCGCCTGCGGGAGGCAAAGGATCGCACTCCGGTTGTTATGCTCACCGCTCGCGACGAGATTGGAGATCGCGTTCACGGTCTCGATGCGGGCGCGGACGACTACCTCGTGAAGCCCTTCCATCTGGCGGAGTTGGCCGCACGGTTGCGCTCGGTAATCCGGCGTTCGGGCACGCTCAGTGAGCAAGTGCTCAGTGCAGGTCCCATTGAGATCGATTCGCGCGCGGCCGAGCTTCGCGTGAACGGAACCAAAATCGATCTGACGGCACGCGAATTCGCACTTCTGGAATTTTGTGCCCGCAATGCGGGATTGGTTCTGTCCCGAGAGCATATTGAATCCAGCGTCTGGGGGTCGGCCTTCGAATCGTCATCAAACGTAGTTGACGTTTTCGTTGCCCGGTTGCGCGGAAAATTGCGCTCGGCCGGCGCTCCCGATATTTTGGAAACCGTTCGCGGTGCCGGCTACCGCTTCAATCGACCCGCGGGAAGCTAATTTCAAACTGCGCCCCCCCGGAAAC
>JALZBM010000193.1 GCA_030947385.1 Vulcanimicrobiota bacterium | reverse complement strand
CTGTGGGACGGCTTTGCGCCGATCCACTTGGGCGTTTTTATGCAGTCCTCTGCCTGGTGCTTTGAAAGCGCGAGCAAAATCTCGTCCGCATCGCCGTGCGGGTTGAGATCGATTCCTTGCTGGCAGTTTTCGCAGATAAACATCGTGCTTGCTGAATTGGCGTCCCCCGGGTAAGCAACCTAGCGCCTCTTTGAATCATAACCGTTGCTAAACGCCCCCTATACAAACGCCTATTCCTTGTGCGGGATAAACACGATTGTCGCCTCGGGATAGTCAAAGACGTAGTTGAAATGCTTAAAAAAATCGAAGCCGAGCAGCGCCCCGCGTTCGGAGAATGAGCCCGATACGCAGCTTGGCGCGTTTTCATAAACGATCGGTCCGAGTGACACTTTGTCCAGGTGTCCGCAACCCGCCATTTCGTAGCCGCCGATGCCGCCCAGCACGACGTGCGAACTCAGGTAGCCTTCCTCCGTGGGATCGATCAGAAATCGAAGCCCGTGGTGATTAATGAGGTCCTGACTGAACAGCACGTAATAGCTGTCACCCGAATCGAGCGTCGCGTTGATGTCGATGTCGCCGTTTACTTTCATCGGCACGGTCGGCGTCTGGTCGTTCAAGTCGACGATGGCCGGTATTCCCGCCGTCTTGTCGACGGGGTTTGTGCGTGGATCTAAAATCGTCATTCTTTGTGAATCGGTGTCCAGTTTGACGATAGCACCGCCGAATAGATCGAAGCCGATCAGGCCGTCCGGCTTGTCCCGGTCAAACTCTGCCGACATAGACGTTACAATAACGTTTGAGAGCGTGTTACCGCCGATTTCAAACCGGTCCACTTTGTGAATTCGCGTCTTGGCGTAGCCGCCGATTCCAACGGCCATCCCGTTATCGGTCGCCTTGACATGCGCGCGGTTTACAAAATCCGCAGTAAGCGTGATGTCGGACGAGCCCGTGTCCAGGATGAACCGTCCGGGAACGCCGTTTACCTTTGCGTTGACGAGGAGGCGGTTATCGGTAACGGTTACCGGGAATGGTTGCGCGTTCGCAAAATCCCATGTCGCGGTTTGCGCGGGCGGCTCGAACTCCTCATTCGTGACGGGACCGTTCACTTTAAAACTCGTGCGCTCGTACACGTTCGGGCTATCGCCCTGTTTCATTTTTGATATGAATTTCTTCCCGGGCAGGATCTCGGAATATGCCAGGATGTTGATCGTGCTCTCGTAAGTGCCGCCCGGATCGATCACCGCACGCTTGTACGCGCCGGTCTTCGGATCGATATATAAATCGATGGGAAAGCCCGCAGCTGCAACCCGCACGACCGGATAGGTCTGCCCATCGATTTCCCGGGATGTTTTTTGCGTTCCGGTGAGCGCGGCCGTAGCTTCGTTGGTGAGCATTTCCGTGGCGATTTCGTACTTCTGAACGTCCCCCACGATCGGATGGGTAAAGCCGTTCTCACTGGTCTCCCAAAAAAGGCGGCCGGTAAAGCCGACGTTGCTCGTTTCGCCCTTTTTGTTCGTGCGCGCACTGCGAAAGATGGCTCCCGTTCGAACGACCTTAGCCGTGTCGAAAACGGTCTGTTTTGCATCGGTGCCGGTCTGCACGTAACGCAGGGTCCGTATCGCCCCGTCCCCCATTTGCCAACCGACAAAGGCCTTATGTTTTGCGAGCAGATCGGACGCCTCGTCGGCTGCGGCGGGCAGCGAGAGAAAAGCGAAAATCAGGCCGGCGCATAACGCGCCAATGCGAAAAAATGCAGAATTCATACGTCACACCCCTGGAGTAGCAGTCAGCTGATAAGCATTGCGACCTCCGCTCTTGAAACCCTGGGGAGGGTTCGAGTATAGTGGGTTGTCGAACGGCTGCAAGCCGGCGAGGCCGGCTCGGTAGCTCAGTGGTAGAGCGGGGGACTCATAAGCCCTAGGTCGTAGGTTCAAATCCTACCCGAGTCAGAATTTACGGGAACCGGCCGCCCCGACGGCGGCCGGGATCCGATTTGAGGAATGTTTATGTCGACCATCCCGTGCGATTTCTGTCCCCATCCGGTCGACCGCGGCCAGATGGAAGAGATCGAAATTTCGCACTACGTCCCCGATTCGTCGGGCGACGATCTCGCCTACGCGCGCACGTATTTTTTCGGGCATCCGGACTGCGTGCGCAAGTTCTATCGCGGATTGATCGATCATAAACTCGACTTGTTCAAACACATTCCGAGCCAGGGCTCCTCGCCGGAGAACCCGCGCTCGTGAGTGCAAGCGCCCGTAGCGTAGCTGGATAACGCGCGGCCCTCCGAAGGCTGAGATCGGGGGTTCGAATCCCTCCGGGCGCACCATTCTTATGTCAGACATCAATGGCGGCGGCGACGAGCCTTACATCCGTCGCGCAATGGAACTCGCGACGCTAGCCGAGCAAAGCGGTGACGTACCCATTGGTGCGGTTCTGATAAGCGGCGACGTCGTTATCGAAGCGAAAAACGAAAAAGAATTACGGCCCGATGCGACGGCGCATGCGGAGATGCTCGTCATACGAGAAGCATCGCGCCGCCTCGCGGCGTGGCGTTTGAGCGACGCTACCATCTTCGTCACGAAAGAACCGTGCGTCATGTGCGCCGGTGCGATGATCGCGGCGCGAATCAAACGCGTGGTCTACGGTTGTCCCGATCCAAAGGGCGGCGCTGCCGGTAGCGTTGTCGATGTCTTGCAGTCCGGTGCGCTAAACCATCGCGTTGAAGTAACCGCAGGCGTGCTTGCGGACGAAACCAGTGCGCAGTTGCAGCGATTCTTTCGCGCGAAACGTGCCTAACAATGGATTTCCCCGGCCGCCGCGAATTTAGGGCGCGCCCCAAATACGGAGAGGTGGTCGAGTGGTTGAAGGCACCCGCCTCGAAAGCGGGCGTACGTTAAAAGCGTACCGAGAGTTCGAATCTCTCCCTCTCCGGATTTCTTTTGTTGGGAAAGGGCGTCGTAGTGAACAAGACGTCGAGCCGGCTCAGCCAAATTCAACTCGTCATGGTCCCATCAAGCGATCAGGAACGCTCGCTTGCATTTTACGAAGCGGTAGGGTTCGAACGGCGCAACGACATTCCGTGGGGTGAGGGTTATCGGTGGGTTGAGGTCTACCCGCCGGGCGGAAATACGGGTATCGCGCTCATTCCTCGGCGCCCGGGCGAGGCTGCCGGCGTCACGACCGGCATCATCCTTCATACGGACGACATCGACGCAACGCACGCGGCGATGCGTTCGAGCGGCGTCGACGTTGACGACGGCATCGCACGCAAAGGATCGCCGACCAAAATTCGGTTGGGCGCAAATGAAATGGCCGAACCGTCCCCACCCATGTTCTGGTTTCGCGATCCGGATGGAAATTCATTACTGATCGTTGAAATTCGCCGCCCCGTGTCGCCCTGAGCTTCTCGAAGGGCGCTGCGCACGTCGCGCGTTATTGCAAGCGTGGGTCGGGAGCCGTTGAGGGAAATGAAAATCCGTCGTAGGTGATGTCGACCAAAAATTTGATGTCGCCAATAAATGTTGACGAAATCGCGTTGTACGCAATGTGATCGATCACCCAATAGCCGTTGACGATCGCATAATCAAATTGCATCGTCTCGCCGCGCGGCGTTCCGAAGGTGGCGCTTTTCGGTAGTTGTGAAGCGGGATCGAGACGGAGATCGGTCGGATAGAAATCACCGGAGAGCGATGGCACCGGATCGACGTGCAGATGCGGCGCCTGATCCGTCGAATCCGCCGCATAGACCGGCCGGAAATATTTGATGTAAAACAACGTAGAATCCACCGACGTATCGGCGGCCGGTAAATCGAAGCCCCATGCGCCGCCGAATTTGAGCGTTATCGCGAAGTCGCGGTTGATGCGTCCGCCCGATAAGAACGCCGGGTAGCTATATTGAAAACTCTGGAAGGGCGAGAAGAAGGCAATGATCGGAAAAGCTTGCCCCGTGCGAGATGCGCCGCTCGGTAGGTCCTGCATCACCGCGGCATCGTCCTTAACCCGCACCGCCACGGAGCGGTTGATGTCGAGCGACCGGTTAAACCTTGGAACCGTAATGTGGGTCGACGAACGGTAGGCCATATATGCGGGCGCATGCTGCGTATATGCAACCGAAGCACGGTTCACAGCTTGGGCAAATGCGAGGTCCGGTGGCAACATGAACGGAAGGGTTCGCTATGACGGTTATGATTCCCCAACAAACGCTTGCACGGGTTACGGAACTGCGCCGCGAGATTCATCGTTTTCCCGAATTGGGTTTCGATGTGCCGAAGACGGCGGCGCTCGTGGAACGCGAACTCGATGCGCTGGGAATCGAACACCGCCGCGTGACGGCTAATGGCGTCGTTGCAACGATTCGCGGTGCAAAAGCCGGACGCGTTGTTGGCTTGCGCGCCGACATGGATGCGCTTCCGATCCCCGAACAATCCGGCGAAACGTTCTCATCGGAACATCCGAACGTGATGCATGCATGCGGGCACGACGCACATACCGCTATGCTGCTAGGGGCGGCACGAACGCTGCAAGGCCGACTCGCAGATCTGTGCGGTACGGTCGTCTGCATCTTTCAGCCCGCCGAAGAAGGCCCCGACCCCGGCGGTGCGCTGCCGATGATCGAAGCCGGCGCGATGAACGATCCGAAGATCGAAGCGATGGCGATGCTGCATGTCGATACGCGTTTAGAAACCGGATCGATCGGCATTACACCGGGGCCCGTCAATGCGGCAGCCGATGAATTTCACGTGACCGTACAAGGCCGCGGCGGTCATGGCGCCTATCCGCACACGGCTGCAGATGCGATTCCCGCGACCGCCGCAATGGTTCTGGCTTTGCAAAATATCGCCGCGCGAGAAACCGATCCGCTCAAGAGCGTCGTCGTTACGATC
>JALZBM010000192.1 GCA_030947385.1 Vulcanimicrobiota bacterium | reverse complement strand
CTGGAAAACGTACCGCGCACTTTGCCGGCAAATAAGAAAGCGGTTTTTGAACAATCGCGTTGGACCGTTCCGGCATTGTTTGAAGAGCTTTGCGCGCGTGGAAGGCTCGAACATGAAGAGCGCTACCGGACGTTCAACATGGGCGTCGGATACACGCTCGTCGTTCCTTTGGGCGACGCCCAGAAAGCGGCCGCCGCGGTGCCCGGCGCAAAAATCATCGGTTGGATCGAAGACCGCCACGACGGGGATCCGGCGGTCGTCGTTTACCCCGCGCGAGAGTAGTCTTTGCCACCCATGGTCAATCTCGTTGCCGATCTGCGCGGCGAACGCTTCGCGGCGGCTGCCATGCGCGAGCATGAAGACGCGTTGATGGGATCCGGATTCGAACTCGTCAGGTACGATCGCCCGGCCGATGCATTGCTTGCGTGGATTGACGAAAAGTTTGGTGGTGCATGGTCCGCGGAAACGTTCGCCGGAAAGAGCGTTGTCGCAAAACGCGATGGACGGTTTGCCGCCTTCGCCGGTTATGGTGCGACCGGACTGAAGTACCGCTGGCTGCACGGCTGGCGGGACACGCACGATACGGGCATCTTCGGACCCTTTGGGGTCGATCCGGAGTTTCGCCGCGCCGGTTTGGGCGCGCACATTTTACATCTCGCTCTTGGTGCGCTGCGCGCGGGCGGTTTGCGGCGCGCGCTGATCCCAGCCGTCGGCGGAGAATCCCTCATCCGCTATTATATGCGAGAATCCGGCGCAACGATTGCGGACGAATTCGACTTAGCGAACTTTACATCAAAACCGGTGCGGACAACGGTTCTGGTATCGGGGAACGGCACGAATTTTCAAGCGGTGATCGATGCGATCTCCGCGGAAAAACTCCCGCTAGACCTAGCCGCGCTCGTGAGCAACGACCGCGAGGCGTACGCGCTCAAGCGCGCCGAAACCGCGCACGTTCCCGTGCGCCTCACGGTGCAATGGGATCGCGCGGCCGAACCGCGGGCAGAATACGACGCACGCCTTGCGCAGTGCGTCGAAGAAACGGCCCCGGAATTGGTGTTGCTACTCGGCTGGATGCATTTGCTGGCCCCGCAGTTCGTGCGGCGGTTTCGCGAAGCGATCAACATTCATCCCGCATTCTTGCCGCACGACCAATCACGGGATATTGTCGGCCTTTCAGATGGTTCTGAGATGAGCGCTTTTCGTGGGGCGCATGCCGTGCGTGACGCGCTCGCAGCCGGTTCGCGCTGGGTTGGCGCGACCGCACACCGCGTAACGGCGGGCACCGATCGCGGACCGGTTCTCGTGCGCAAGCCGGTGGCGGTTGCTGCCGGCTGGACGCAAGCCGAGGTCATGCAGCGTTTGCGTCCGGTCGAACACGCCGTATTGCTCGGTGGAATTCGCCGCTGGCTACTGGAGCGAGAAGGCTAAGTTGGGATCCGCCGAAAGCGTGAGTGGATCGGCGGCGACGGCCGCTCCTTGATATGCGGCGGCTGCCGCGATCATCGCTGCGTTGTCGGTGCAGTATTTGGGCGGCGGAATAAAGGCCGGCACGTGGTTGCGTCCGGCCCACGATCCGAGCGCCGCTTGCAGCGCGGAATTTGCTGCCACCCCACCGGAAAGTACGACCCCGTTGAAGTGCTCGCGTTCGATGGCTTTATCAACCCGATCGATCAAGACGTCGACGACCGCCGCTTGAAAGGATGCCGCAACATCCTCAACCCGTGCGTCGTTGCCCTTAGGCGATTCCAAAAAATAGCGCACGGCCGTTTTCAGCCCGGAAAACGACATATCGAGCGATCCCGGCGCGGCGCGGTGACGCGGAAAAGCGATAGCGCCCGGGTTGCCTGTCTTCGCTAAACGGTCGAGTTGGGGTCCGCCCGGAAAGCCTAGGCCAAGTAACCGCGCCGTTTTATCATACGCTTCGCCGGCTGCATCGTCGTGCGTGCGGCCGATGACCTTCATATCGGTTGCGCTGCGCACGGCAACGAGTTGCGTGTGTCCGCCCGACACGAGCACCGCGAGAAACGGATAGGCGGGCGCGTCATCGCGATCCAAAAAAGCGGCGAAGATGTGGCCGTGAAGGTGATTGATTCCATAGAGGGGTTTATCGAGCGCAAGCGCGAGCGCTTTGGCCGACGCGACGCCGACAACGAGGCTCCCGATCAAACCCGGCCCACGCGTTACCGCTATTCCGTCGATTTCCGCGAGGGCTACTCCCGCCCGGTCCGACGCATCTTCGATGGCCGCGGAGAGAAGCGCAACGTGTTGGCGGCTCGCAATCTCCGGCACGATGCCGCCGTACTTTGCATGAAACGCGTCCTGGTTAGTCGATACGCTCGATAGAACCTGACGCCCGTCACGAACCACCGCAGTTGCCGTGTCGTCACATGACGTTTCGATTCCAAGGATGACCATCACGGTTTCATTAGGCGGCGGCGCTCAGATTCGCCTCGCGCGCCTCGCGCCCGAGCAACGTGAAGACAATGACCGCTCCGAAAACGATAACCGCAATCAGCGACATCGCATGCGCGTAGTCCGCCCCACCCGTGGCAAGCGGGTATCGCGCTGCAAACTGCGCCTCCATCTGCGCCGCTCCGGCGGACAGAAAATTTCCGAATTGATAGACGAATCCCGGGAATGTCCCGCGCGCGCCCACCGGTGAGAGTTCGTTAAGATGCGCGGGAACGATGCCCCACGCGCCTTGCACCATGAACTGCATGGCAAATCCGCCGATGGCGAGCGTTGCCAGCGTGCTGGAGAAGGCCCATAACGGAATCATAAGGACGCCCAGGAATGCCGCGCTCACGATGGCGCGGCGCCGTCCAAGCCGCTGCGATAATGCACCGAAGACGATGCCGCCGCAAATTGCTCCGAGATTGACGATCGTGTTGATAAAGAAGACCGTTTGGGGTTTGAATCCGTGCTGGCTTTGCAAGAACGTCGGGTACAAATCTTGTGTGCCGTGCGACATGAAATTGAACGCCGCCATCAGGAAGACGGCGTAGAGGAAGAGGCGCCAATTCGGTTTTTGGCCGCCACCGCGCGCGGTGAAGAAGACCATTCCGGCGACGACGATCGCGAACGCGGCGGCCAGTGCATACCACGTGAATGCGGGTGCGAAAGAAAATGTAAAGTAAAACACCGCGCCGGCTAGGAGCAGCGTGAATGCGTAGCCGTGAATCGCGGAGGCGCCGCGGATCGCCTGCGGCGTGCCGCGTTCCGCAAGCCACGCCGGCGATTCGGGAACGTGTTTGCGAATAAAGAACACGACCAAAGCCGGCAGCACGCCGACGATAAACATCGCGCGCCAGGTATGCTCGGGATAGAAATGCGACATGGCGAAAAACACCGCGCCGGCCAGCAAGAAGCCGAGCGCGTAGCCTTCTTGCAAAATGCCCGAGAAGAGTCCGCGCTTTTGGGCCGGCAAGGTTTCCATTGCGAGCGCCGACCCGAGTCCCCATTCGCCCCCCATCGCTATTCCATAGACCGCGCGCAGCACGATGAACACGGTAAGGTTGGGCGAGAATGCCGTTGCAAGTTCGATGATCGAGAAGAGCGCGATGTCCACCATCAGCGGTCCCTTGCGCCCGTACTTGTCAGCGAAGTAGCCGAAGATCAGCGCGCCGACCGGCCGCAACATCAACGTGACGGTTACCGCAAAGAGCACCTGCGGCACGGTGTGATGAAAGTCTTTAGATAATTGGATGACGACGAAGCTAACGAGAAAGAAATCGAATGCGTCGAGCGTCCAGCCGAGGAAGCTGGCAAGAAACGTGCTGCGCTGCGCGTGGGTCAGCCCGCGAACGGCGCTAAACATCCCCACGGTTACGGCGTGGCGCTCGGCCGGACGCTCGCGTTGAAACTGGGAATCGCTACGGGACTGGCCGAGGTCGGCGAGGCCGAAGCCGAGGCTGCCGGTAGCGGTGTAGCGGGCAACTGATCGGCGTATAGCACGACGAGGTAGTGGTGATCTTTCGGCAATTCGATTTTCGGCGGGCGGAAGGCGAAGGTCAATTGCTCCTTCTCGAGCGTCGATTTTGTGAGGGTGAACAACGGTTTGTGATCGGTTTTCTTTTTGTGTACGGTTTCTTCAAACAGCTGGATGGCAAAGCTGCGATTCTCCACGAGTTGGTCCTTTGGAAGCGTGAACACGATGCTTGCAGGACCGTCGAGGATGTAACTGTTGGACAGGACCAGCGTCAAGCGCATGAGCGGTATCGTCGGAACCGCATTTTTCTGGTCGGTAATCACCATCTTCGGCACGTCCGCGGGCAACGCAACGAGCGAAATGGAGATGGTGCCGCCGGCCGGCGTAGCGCTTGCGTTCGGTGATGCGCTGCCGTGCGGCGATGCGCCGGGCGAGGTGCTTGCGACGGCGGAAGGTGAGGGCACCGGCGTTGGACTCGGTGTTGGAGAAGGGCTGGGCGACGGCGTGATCGTCCGTTTCTTGTTCTTTGAATTCGCGCGCGTCGGCACGGGTGTCGGCGTTTCGGGTGGGATGTTAAAGCGAATCACGCAGCTGTAACCACCGGCGTCGGGACACTTAAAGCCGCTTGGCGCATCGGTCAACGCAAACGTCTGCGGCTGCGCAGTCAGTGGTTTCTGCTCGGTCCCGGATGCCGCGGATTGCGGTGCGGTTGTGGACGGTCCGGTCGCGGTGCCGGGAAGCTGCGGAATTTGCGGTCCCGAACTAAAGCTGCCTTGACAGGCTGCAACGAGCAGAGCGATCCCGGCAAGCGCGACCAAGCGCAAACGTTTCATAATTTCTCTTCCACCTTGGTGCGCAGTTCTTGCGCAAATTGGGCGACGTTAATCGCGGGCCGCGCTTGTTCCACACCGCGTTCGTTGACGTTGACCGTCCCGTCGGCGGCTTCGGTTTTACCGGTCA
>JALZBM010000191.1 GCA_030947385.1 Vulcanimicrobiota bacterium | reverse complement strand
CCCACAGCGATCACGACCGATCACGACGGATTTGCCCGAAAACCGGCAGGCTACGGGCCTTACACGGTTGCCGACTGGGTGAAGGACGATCGCATCACGCTCAAAGCCAATCCGCTTTACCAAGATAAGCCCGCGCCCACCTACACCACCGTAATTATTCGAGATATCCCCGATCAGGCAAGCGCCGTGCTTTCGATGCAGTCGGGCGAAGTCGACATCCTTACCGATCCGCGGCCCGATGACGCGAAGTCATTCGCGCAAAAGAGCAACTTGACGGTGTATCAGCAGCCGAGCAACAACAATTCCTACGTCGCGATGAATCTCGAAAAACCGCCGTTCGATAAGCTCGCGGTCCGCCAAGCCGTCGCATATGCGATGAACGTCGATCAGATCGTGCATGCGTTCTACGACCGCAGCGCCGTTATCGCGGACAATTGGACGCCGCCGGGCATGCTGGGCGAAAATCCGGCCGTAAAACACTATCCCTTCGATCCGAAAAAAGCAAAAGCGCTTTTGGCCCAGGCGGGCGCGTCGAGTTTCTCGACGCAGTTGTACTATCCGACTGCCCCCCGGCCCTACATGCCGGAGCCGCAGCGGATCGCCGAAGCGATTCAGGCAAATTTAAAGAGCGTCGGCATAAACGTTACGCTCGTGCCGCTCGAATGGGCGTCGTTCTTAGATAAAGTTCGCAAAGGCGAGCATCCGATGTGTCTGATCGGCTGGTCGGGAGACAACGGCGATCCCGACAATTTCATGTACGCCTTGCTCGATAAGGACGGCGCAAACGCCAAACCCAACGGACAGAACTACGCGTTTTGGCGGGACGAGAAGTTTCATGCCTTGATGATGGCGGGACAAGCGACGACGGACCAGAGCAAGCGCGCCGCGATTTACCGGGAAGCGAACGCCATGATTCACGACCAAGCTCCCGCCATTCCGATCGTACACGCGAAGGTTCCGATCGTCGTCAAATCATCGATCGCCGGGTTTGCTCCGAAACCCGATACCGCGATCAACTACGAACTGCTCAGACCCAAATCGTGAACGCCGAGGCGACGAGCGATCCCAACTGTGTTTTTTGCAAAATCGTTGCGGGAGCTATTCCCGCGCAGTTCGTTCACCGTGAAGATGAGGTTATCGTTATCAACGACGTATCGGCGCAAGCGCCGGTTCACTTGTTGGCAATTCCGGCGGAGCACTATGCAACGCCGTCGGCATTTACCGCCTCTGCCGATCCGGGCCTAATTGCAAAGGTCTTTTCGCTGGCCGCAAAGTATGGCCGCGAACGGTGCGCCGGCGGCTTCCGCATCGTCGTTAACGAAGGCAGCGACGGCGGGCAAACCGTCGAACACGTGCACCTGCACGTTCTCGGCGGCCGTCGCATGAATTGGCCACCCGGCTAATTGTGACATAAACTTCCGATGTAACATACGGTCCCAGCCACGCGTTTGCGCGGGCATGAAGCGAATTTCAATCATTGCGGGTTTGGCATTGTTCTTCGCCGTGATGCTCGATGGAACGCTCTGCGCGCAGAACTACGATTGGTACTACGTCGGGCAGCAGGCGAATGTATCGCTTCCGGGTACGTCCGTGCTCGTCCGCTATGGTACATTTTCCGACGAACATAACGCTGCGGTCCGGCTCTTTAAAGTGCCGTTAAACGTGCGTCTGGAATGGCTACGCAACGGGCGTTACGGACTGTCCGGTGCGGAATTATCGGCGTTGCAACTCGAGCGCGCAATCAATCCCGTGCTCAAACACGAATCAGGTGGAATCGTCGCTTCGGCCGACTTTGGACCGCTGCCGAACGGACACTACGTTGCCGTTTGGGAGCACGGTGCCGTGCTTGGCGGCCGGCTCATCGAAGTCGGAACGCTCGGGAGCATCTGGCATGCCGCGCGCTCAACGTTGCTCGTCTATTCGCTCGATTTGCGGACGATGCGGCGCCGGAGCGACGTACGGTATACACTATGGCGTAACGGTGAGAGTCAGGCGGGGATGGTAACGTTGGGCGGCCTCGCCTGGCTGCGCGGCACCATCGGTTCGGCTGCCGTTCTCTATGGAAGAGCGTCGGACGGATCCGAGACGCTTCAGCGTGTCTGGGCCGGGAACGCTGCGGGAAATACCGGATACATTCAAACCGACCGGCCCATCTACCGGACGGGCCAGCGCGTTTACGTGCGCGCCGTCGTTCGTTCGGGTGGGATTGGAGACTACGTCGTTCCGCGCGGAAACGTGCACCTTATCGTACGCTCTCCCGACGGTACGACATTCTATGACCGTAAACGGCTCCTAAGCGCCTTCGGAACGATCGCGGCCGATTTCGAACTACCCGACTCCGCGCATCTCGGTTCCTACACCGTGACGGTCGGAAATATCGGGTCCAGCTTTAGCGTCGAACAGTATAAGAAGCCGGAGTACAGCTTAAATGCTGCGCCGGTGAGCGCGTACGTAATAGGCGGACATCCGGCTTCGTTCGCAGTAGCCGCAAGATATTTCTTCGGCGCACCGGCCGCCGGAATGAACGTACACTATACCGCGCAATCGAATCGGCAATGGATTTGGCAATACGACCCATATTCGCGCTCGTCGTCGTCTGCGACGGACGGTGGCGCTAGCGTCGCTCAAATCGCGTCTTCCGGCACGGCAGACGAAAACGGGCACCTGTCGATCGTGATTCCTACCAAGCACGTTGGGAACGAAGAGCAACTCTCGCTCTCAGTGGACGGCCGCGATGCCTCCGGCAGAACGGTAACGACATCCGCCGCTTTGAGTATCGTGCCTGCGTCATTTTGGATTGCAGCCACGCCCGACCGCTGGTATGCATCCCCCGGCGATGAGGTCAATCTCAGCACTGCGGTGAAAAATTACGACGGTAAACCGCGCCCCAATACGGCCGTGCGAATCGAGATCCACGGCACGCAGTGGGGATACGAGAACCACCGGGCCACGCAACTTCCCGTGCAAGACTCCACGGTCGTTACCGACGCACGCGGAATGGCTGCGTTGCGGTGGCACCCGGAGCAGGCCGCGAGTTATGAAATCCGGCTTAGCGGTACCGATGAAGGCGGGAATGTCGCGCGTTCGACCCTGTGGTTTTGGGTGAGCGATCCAAACACGGCCTTTTGGTATCCGAATCAGCAGATCGCGATCATTCCCGATAAAGAACGCTATCGTGCGGGCGAGCGTCCCAAGTTGCTGATTTCGGTTCCCGCGACCGATGCAGACGGGCTCCTGATCGTGAGCAACGATCGAATTCGCTCGGCCAAGATCGTTCACGTGGGAGCGAAAGCGCAAACCGTGGAAATCGACTCGCCCAAAGACGCGACGTATTATACGGTGCGCCTGGAAGTTCCGGGGAAAACCGGGGTGGCTGCCGGTGAAACGCAGATCCGGATCATCCCGCCGCCGCCGTTGTTGAAAGTAACGCTGACATCCAACAAGCCGAAGTACGCGCCGGGCGAACGCGCGACTTTCGGCGTACGCGTGCGGAAAATGAACGGAAGGCCGGTACGCGCGGAGCTTGGAATCGGCATCGTGGACCAAGCGCTTTATGCCGTACAGGCAGACCGGCGCACGAGCGCAATGGATGCGTTTTACGATGGGCGCACGACGTACGTGGCGTACCAATCGTCCTGGAGTTTGATTCAAAACGAAATCGTGGCTCCCGCTCCAATGGGGAGGGTTTTGCATGAAATCGGTTCGGTAACATCCCGGGAGCGCAACCTTGTGCCGTCCGGAACGACCTCCGATGTCTATAGCGTTGCCAGTCCGTCACTCCAAGGCGTCCCCGTGCGCGCATTCTTTCCCGATACGGCGTATTGGAAGCCGGACATCCGCACCGATGGTGAGGGCAATGCGAGCTTTTCGTTCACCTGGCCCGATACGCTCACGACATGGCACGCCACCGGCGACGCTGTTGATATGAATACGAGCGTCGGGGCGGGAATGCAAGATACGCTCGTCACGAAAGACTTTCTCGTTCGATTGGAGATGCCGCGATTTTTGCGGCGCGGAGATCGCTCGCAATTTACGGGCATCGTTAACGGTAAACCCGGCGCAACACGTGCGGTGATGCGTTTGGACGCGGGCGATCTGCTTGCATCTGGCACGGTGGAGCAAACGGCTGCGCTCGATTCGAATTTTACGGGCAACGCCGCATGGAACGTTACACCGCTTACCTCACTCGGAGATCGCGCGGTCACGCTAACGGGCAGCAACGGGACGCTGAACGATGCGATGCGCTTGACTATTCCGATCGAAGCCGCAGGGGCCCCCGAACACGTGCGTGACGCCGCCGAGGCGCGCGACCGCAGCTCGCTCGATTTGCGCCTTCCCGAAATGTACGATGCTGGATCGCTCCACATTACCTTATCGCCGAGTGCCCTTGCATCACTGCTGCAGAATGTGCGGATGCTCGACGTGTATCCGTATGATTGCACCGAACAAACGATGTCGTCCGCACTGCCGTCCGTTTTTCTCGACCGGGCCTTAAAACGTGCCGGAATCGCGCCTCCGAAAGATTCGCCCGCAACCGCAACGGTTCTCAAACATGCGGTGGCGCGCCTGAGTGATTTGCAGCATGCCGACGGTTCGTGGGGCTGGTGGGAGCACGATGACGCGCATCCATTCATGACGGCGTACGCGCTCTACGGTCTTGCCGAGTTCCGCAAATCGGGTTTTTCGGTACCGGAAACGATGTACGACCGCGGAGTCTCTTCGCTTCTAAACCAGTTGCAAGGTGCAAATAGCGACACGCTGCGCTTGTGGGGCGGCGTGCAGGCGGGTTCGCAGTGGAATACGCGCGCGTTTATGCTGTTTGCGCTCGCGGACGCCGCTCCGCAGCGGATGGATCGTACGATACTCGACCAAACGATGGAACATGCCGGTGCGCTCAACGAC
>JALZBM010000004.1 GCA_030947385.1 Vulcanimicrobiota bacterium | reverse complement strand
TCGGTGAGGCCGCTGGCCTCGGCTACTTCGGAGGCGTTAAGTCCGGCAGCATCCATAGCCAGGCGGAGATCTTCAGCAAATGTGGGCATAAACCCAGACTACGCCGCCGACTTAACAACTGTCAAGGTGGTATGTCCTAGTCGTTCTAGTCCGTTACAATCGGAAAATTCACCCTAGACACGTGAGTCGTCGCGAGCTCGTCGGCAAGGCTGCGCGCCTTCGCTTTCACTACACCACGAATTTCTCGCACACGCTCAAGCGACTGGCCCTTCGGGTCGGGCAATTGCCAGTCAGCATCGATACGGGGCAGGCCCTGCACGTCGCAACCCATCGTGATGATGCGATCGGCGCGCCGGGCCGCGTCGGACGTTATCAGTTTTGGACGGGCGCGGGAAATATCGATGCCGTCCTCAGCCATCGCGGCAACGACGACGGCATTCGGGGCGTCGGCCGCTTCCGTCCCAGCCGATCCTACATCGACCGCGTCGCCGACGAAGTGCCGAAGGTATGCTTCGGCCATTTGACTGCGACCCGTGTTGTGACGGCAAACAAACAGAACGAACGGCTTATGCGGCATTCGAGTCTCCATGAGGAAGTAGCACGTTCTCAGCGTCCCCGGTAGTGAGCGGAGCAAGCCACTGAAAGAGAAAGGTGGCACATACTGCGCCAAGGAGTTGCGCCCCAATAAATCCCGGCGCATCCTGAGGGCGGATGCCAGCAAACGTATCTGAAAGCGCGCGAGCTACCGTTACGGCTGGGTTAGCAAACGACGTCGATGACGTAAACCAATAGGCACCGACAATGTACGACGCGACAGCAAAAGACACAAGCGTCGATTTGAAACGAACGCATCCCCAGATGACGAGCAAAAGTCCGAACGTTGCCACGAACTCTGCGAACCACTGCGCGGGTCCGCCGCGTGCGTGGTGCGAGGCGAACAATGGCGGCAGCCCGAACATCATGTTTGCCGCAGCCACGCCTGCAACCGCTCCGGTAAGTTGCGACGGAGCGTAGACCGCTACTTCGCTCCACTTCAAGCCGCCCCGAATCGCGTCCGCAATTGACACAGCGGGGTTGAAGTGTGCGCCGGAAATTGGACCGAGCGCTGCAATGAGGCACATCAAGACACCGCCCGTTGCAATGGTATTCGCGAGCAAAGCGAGCGCCATATTACCACCGGCAAGCCGCTCCGCCATGATGCCCGAACCAACGACACCGGCAAGGAGAAATGCCGTCCCAATAGCCTCCGCTGCGCATTTTCTCGCTAGCGTCACGGCAGCAGCTTCTCCATAGCAACGATATCGACATAGCGACTATCAAGAATACCATGCTCCATGAACACGCCAACCTCGACGAACCCAGATTTGAGGTAGAGTCGCTTTCCTTGAGCGTTGCTGTTCAGCGCATGCAGGACGATTTTGTGAAAGCTGCCCGCGCGAGCGATCGGTTCAAGGGCTCTCAGAAGCGACGTGCCCACACCGCGCCCACGATGGGAGCGGGCGACGTAGACCGACAAATCGGCGATTGATGCGTGAGCACATCGATGTGAGAAGCGGTTGAGCGAAGCCCATCCACGTACGTCGTCGCCATCGCTGCAGACGAGCACGGCGTACCGCTCGTCATGCTGCACCCACCAGTCGGCAACCTCCTCGACGGACTTTGGATCGGTCTCGAGTGTGGCCACACGATCTTCGATGCCCTCATTGTAGATGCGACGGATATCCGCAAGGTCGGGGTGGCCAGCAACTCTGGTTGTAAGCGACACGATCATCGCGTCACGCGTTGCAGCATGCTCGGCCGTCGTTGACACTTGTCAAGCAACACTGCGTGTTCGTGTTGTCGCGCTCTTCGGTATCCTCGTGAACGGTGTAGACCTCCCACCGCCGCCCTTCCGGGTCCGTTGCCCATACTTTGGTCTGGTTCGCGTAGCAGCACGTGTCTTCGCGTTCGATAGAATCAGCAAGGCCCGCTGTCTCCAATCGCGCGATCGCGCTCTCCATGCCTTGCGCGGTTTCGACAAAAATTCCAAAATGGGCATCGAGCGTTGGAGCAACCGATTCTCTTAAATCAAGTGCAAGTTCGAGCCCGGGCTCATCGGTAATGAAGAGTACATAATCGGCGAGAGACTTAGCCGGCTTCGCATTGAGGAGCGTCGAGTAAAAAGACACGCTCTTTTCCAAGTCGGTCGTTGCGAGGTTTAGATGGGTCTTCATGCGTTCACTTTCTGTCGAAAAATGTCTGTCAACGCTTCGGATAGGCGATCGTGCGCATCGGCGGCTAGTGTGTAGTACACCCAAGTGCCGCGGCGCTCGCACGTGACAAGCCCAGCTTCGCGCAAGATGCGAAGGTGATGTGAAACCGTGGGCTGATTGAGCGGGAGCGCATCGGTGAAGTCGCACACACAGACTTCATCTTTGGTTGCCGCGAGCGTTGCAAGCATGATGAGGCGGTATGGATCCGCAATCGCCTTGAGCAGTGCCGCTTGGGATTCAAAGTCTTCCGTGGACACCTCGGCCGGCGGGCAGCACCTCTGTATTGACATTCTTCAATACTACATAATAAATCGAATAACGTCAATATAGTATAATTTGCTGGTCCGACGTTCGACTCCATGCGCAGACAACGGAATTTGTGGGCACGAGGCGTTAATGGGCAACGCCGTCGGCGATCGGAACCGGAGCCAGGCACGCTTCCAGAGTCGCCCGCAGGTCCGCGGGGATCGGGCAGCTTTTCATCGCGTTACGGTTGACCGCGGCCACGACGAGGGTTGCCGCGGCATCTACCTCGGCCCCGCGCGCATTGTGCACCACCATGCGCATCGTAATCGCCGAACGGCCGAGTTTGGATATGTGCGTGCGGAGCACCAGTTCGTCGTCCATCAGCGCCGGCGCGAAGAAGTCGAAATCCAAGTGCACGCGCGGCAGCCAGATGTCGAGTTGCTCGAACATCTTGCTATAAGGAAAGCCGAGGTCACGAAAGAGTTCGGTTTCGGCGAGTTCGATAAAGCGGACGTATGCGCCGAAGTAGATGATGCCCGCAATGTCTACATCGCTCCAGCGCACGCGGTCGCGCACCTCAAAAACTCGCGCGCCGGGCGGTGTGTCGTCGTTAAATTTCAAACGCCCACTCAAGTTCGGCTTGCGTGTGCGCGCTGTTTTGCCCGTCCACCGCGGCGACGGCGTAACGTGCGAATGGATCGACTTCGATGTTAACATACGATCCCGCCGGGCGATCGCCTAACGTCGTGCGTGCCAACGTTTCGGGTACGAGCGCGAGGTCGAACCGGCCCGGCCCCACGGAGGCCACGGTTAAGCTGACGCCGTCGATGCTCACGAATGCTTTTTCGCACACCATTCGCGCGAGCGTTGTAGGACATTCAATCGTGACGCGCTCGCCTTGGCCTTCGGGTGCGCGCGACAGAATGCGTGCGGTTGCGTCAACGTGTCCGTAGACAAAATGGCCGCCGACGCGGTCGCCAAAACGCAACGAGAGTTCGAAGTTAACGCGCTCGCCGACGGCGAGCTTGCCGAGCGTCGAGCGCGCGAGCGTTTCCGGAACGACGTCAAAGCTCACGACATTGCCGGAAACGTGGGTCGCCGTAAGACACACGCCATTGACCGCGATGGAATCCATGGGCGCGATTTCTTTCGCGAATGACGGATCGCAAGCAACGCGCAAAGCGATACCGCCTTCCGGTGGCACGTCCGCAGCATGCACGGTCCCCAGGGTCGCAATTAAGCCGCTAAACACGTTTCACCGTTCCGCTAAGCAAGAGATCTTCGCCCAAGCGTTCGACGGTATCGAACGCAATGCTTGGGAGCCTTGACCCTTCGGGCAGATTGAGCGCTTTCACGCCGCCGGGGCCACCGAGCACAGCCGGGGCTAACAGCCAATACATCCGGTCGATCAAACCGCTTGAGAGCAGTCGTCCGGCAATCGTCGGGCCGCCTTCGCATAAAACGCTGTTGATGCCGCGCTCGCGCAAGGCACGCATCGCAGCTGCTAAATCGAGCTCGCGAGTGGTGTTGTCGCCAACGTACACCACGTCTGCACTATTGCGCACTATGTCGAACCGTTCGCGAGCGCCGGCCGGAGCCAGCAGAATGGTTCGATCGTATCCCGCGGCCGGCTTTAGCACGTTGCTTTCCGGAACAATCGCATCGGTTTCACACACGACGACCCGCACGTAGGGACGCAAACGCGTGCGCGGCGGACGCACGGTGAGCTGCGGATCGTCAACGCGAACGGTTCCCGCACCCACCATCACCGCATCGTGCGAGGTGCGTAAATCGCGGACGAACTGTCTTGCTTGCGGTCCCGTGAGCCAGTGCTGTATGCCACTTTCGGATGCGATGAGCCCGTCGAGCGATGCCGCCATTTTTAGCGCGATGTACGGCCGTTCGGCGTGCAGGATGCTGCGATTGAACGATTCGAGAAGCCGTGACGGCTGCCCGGTTGCAACCGTCACGTCGATGCCCGCTGCTTGCAGAGCCGCGATGCCCGCGCCGCCGGTTTTTGGATTGGGATCGAGCGACCCAACCACCACACGGCGAATACCGGCCGCAATGACGGCCCGGCTGCACGGCGGCGTTTTTCCAAAATGATTGCACGGTTCGAGCGACACGTACATCGTCGCTCCGCCCGCGCCGGACCCCGCGGCGCGAAGCGCTTCCACTTCGGCGTGCGCGTCCCCGGCCTTATGGTGGTAGCCTTCACCGGCGATCTCGCCCTCGCGTACCACCACGGCCCCAACGGGCGGATTGGGCGACGTATTTCCGGCACCCCGCGCGGCTAGCTCATCCGCGCGCTCGAGATAAAGCCGGTCGCGGCCATTCAGTTGATTTCGACGCCTTTCCAAAACGCAACGTAGTCCTTGATCTCATTGGCCGCATCCTTCGGCTCCGGATAAAACCAAGCGGCATCTTCGTTTTTCGTGCCGTTTACTTCGACCGTATAATAACTGGCCAAACCCTTCCACGGACACACGGTGTGCGTTTCACTGGGTTTAAAAAATTCCGCGTTGATCGAGCCGGGTGGAAAATAATGATTTCCTTCAACGACTTTCGTGTCGTTGCTCTCCGCCAGCACGGTCTCTTTCCAAGTTGCTTTCATGTTCCCTCACTGCAAATACGATTGCCCGGTCCACAATCGCACCACATGTGCGAAGGGTTGCAGCACAGTCTTCAAGCGTGCTTCCGGTCGTCATTACGTCGTCCAGCAACGTCACTTCGGTTCCGTCAAAACGGTGCAAACAACGAAAGCGGCCTTTGGCCGCCAACCGCGCGGACCTATCGCGTCCACGCTGCGCATCGCCCGCGACTTGGGCGAGGCTGCACCGAACCTCTGCACCCGCGAGCTGCGCGGCGGTTTTCGCTAGCAATTCGGCACCGTCAAATCCACGCACGGCGCGCCGCGTGCGGGTGGTCGGCACGGGAACCAACACCATTTTGGGTGCGACGAATGGTGCGAGACGTTCGGCTACCGCGCGAGCGACGTCGCGCCGGCCGTCCTTGAGCGCGAGAACGCAACGGCGCACGGCATCCTCATAGCGCGAAACCGACTGCACGCTCAGCGTGGCCGTCCGCGAAACCAACGGTTGAATCGAATGCGGCAAACAGCGCACGCACAAGCCGCTTCCGGCCGCATCGCATCCGCCGCACTGCGGCGGGAACAGCCACCCAACAACTTCTTGTAACACCACCGTCAGTCACGACGCGCGACCGAATCGAAACGGGTTTACCGGCTAACGGCCGGCTCTTGGTTGGCGACGACTTCGTGTTCGAGAGATACGCCGGCCGGGACTTCGTAGTGCGCGCCGACGATGACATCGTTCAAGGCCGCGCCCTCGCCGATCCGTGCGCCTTGCCAAAGGATCGACCGTTCGATGCGGGCCCGGCCTGCGACGTGCACGTTACCTGCAATCGAGCATGGGCCGACGATCACGGCGCCGTCGTCAATACGCGCACCTGGGCCGATATTGACGCGGCCTTCAATTTTTGCGCCCACGCAAACGATTGCGGCCGGGTCGATGTGCGGCGCAGGCTCGCCCGGAAGCACGAAGCGGCCTTCCACAACGTCCATCGTCGCGCGCTTGTATTCCGGAATCGTTCCGATGTCGCACCAATACGCGTTACCCGCGTCAAATCCGAAAAAGGCTTCGTCAGCCTGTTGAAGCGACGGGAAGACGTTCTTGCCGAAGTCCCAGAATTCGCCGGCCGGAATGTGCTCGAATATCTCCGGACTAAACACGTAAATGCCCGTGTTCGCGAGATTTGAACGCTCGGTGCCCTTGGGAGGTTTTTCTTGAAAGCCGGTAATGCGTCCGAGTTCGTCCGTCACCACGACGCCGTACTGATCCACCTCAGCGCGCTTGACCAGGCCGATCGTCGCCGTCGCGCCGTTCACTTGATGGAACGCAAATAACTTATCCAGCGGCAAATCGGTGAGATCGTCGCACCCGACAACGGCAAAATGATCCCCCGTTAGAAAAGCTTGCATCTGTTGCACCGCCCCGGCACTGCCAAGCAAAACTTTCTCGTGCAGATAGGTGAGCTTGACGCCATACTGCGAGCCGTCACCGAGTTCTTCGACGATCTGACCGGCCAAGTAATGCACGTTTATTGCAATCTCATCGCACCCGAAGGTCTTCAGGTACCGAATCAAATGGACGGCGTTGGGAATTCCCGCCACCGGAACGAGCGGCTTGGGCACTTGTTTGGTGAGCGGGTAAAGCCGCGTGCTCATTCCGCCGGCAAGGATCATCGCTTTCACGGGTTAGTAGAACTCCTAAAGGCAGCCCGGCGGAGCGCATCCACGATTACGAGCCAGACAAAGTACGGCAGAGCCAGTTGCCGCCGCCACCGGTGCGGTTCGCGATACAGGCGGTACAACCACTCAAGACCGAGGCGGCGCCAACTCTCGGGAGCGCGCTCGACCTTTCCGCTCAGGACGTCGAACGAGCCGCCGATCCCAAGCGCCGCGGTACACCCGGTCTTCTCCAAATATTCGTAAATCCAAAAGTCCTGACGCGGAAAGCCGAGGCCCGCAAAGAGAATCTGGGCGCCGCTCGTTGCGATCGCGCCGGCAATACGCGGCGACTCGTCGTCTTTAAAGTAACCGTGCTGCGTTCCGCGGATCCGCAGTCCGGGAAATGTTTTTTGCAGAACGCGCGCGGCTTCGTCCGCAACGCCGGGAGCGCCGCCGAGCAAATACACGCCGTGGCCTTGCGTCTGCGCCGCATCGCACAGGCGCGCGATCAGGTCGACGCCCGTAACGCGCTCGCGCAACGCCGACCCGCGCATGCGGGCGACCAGCAATAAGCCGATCGTGTCGCACAGGGAAAGGGCGGCATGGTTTACGACCCCGCGAAAGGCTTCGTCGCGCTGGGCGTGCACGACCATCTCGGTGCCGAGCGTAACGATCTGCGCGGGCGCTTTCGCGCGAACGCGCTCCATGATGAAGTCGGTTGCCGCCTGGGGACCGATGTCGTCCAGCTTGCAACCAAGAATCGTTAAACTCAAAGGGCAGCTGCGCGTTCTTTGAACGGGGCAAGTGCTTCGATCATGCGACCCTTGAGCGCGTCGGGCATCGGCTCTAGCGGCAGGCGCGGCGCACCCGCGTTGAAGCCGAACTCGTTCATCGCCCACTTTACCGGGATCGGACTCGCGGTTGAAAAAAGGGCTTTAAAGAGCGGCACCAGCTCCAATCCGATCCGGGTTGCCTCCGCGGTGCGGCCCTGCTGCATCGCTTCGAGCATCGCCAAAAATTCGCGCGAGCAAAAATGCGATGCAACGCCGACGATGCCGTCCGCGCCCAGGGCGAGCGAAGCGAGAAACAAGTGATCGTCGCCGCAAAAAAACGTGAAATTCTTCGGGCGCCCGCGTAAGATATCGGCAAACTGCGCGATATCGCCGCTGGACTCTTTTACGCCGCAAATGTTGGCGTGCCGCCGGGCAAGTTCCAGCAACGTTTGCGGCGACATGTTGACGCCGGTACGGCCTGGAATATTGTAAATCACGATCGGCAAGCGCGTGGCTTGGGCGATCAGACCGAAGTGTGCGAGCATGCCGTCTTGCGTGGGCTTATTGTAATACGGCACGACCGAGAGAATCGCATCGACTCCGGTGGCTTGCACTTCTTTTGAAAACGCGGCGGCCGCGCGCGTGTCGTTGCCTCCTGCGTTAGCGATAACGACGGCACTCTCGCCGACGGCCCCCTTCACCGCCTCAAAAAGGCGCAGCCGCTCATGCGCGCTCAAGGCCGGTCCCTCGCCCGTCGTGCCCGCCACGACCAAGCCGTCGTTGCCGCGCTCCACGAGCCACCGCGCGATGCGACCGGCTTCCTTGAGATCGAGGGTGCCGGCTTCATCGAAAGGGGTAACCATCGCCGTGACGATGCGCGCTAAACTCATGATGCTGCTCCTTGAGCGAGATGAAAGCGATCGTGTACGGCTTGTTCGGCAGTTGCAACATCTTTCTGCGGCACGACAATTGAAATCGTGATGTTACTATCCGTACAATGAATGATTTCGACATTTGCCGCCGATAGCGCTTGCACGATCCGGTACATCACGCCCGGTGCGCCCCGCATCCCCGCGCCGACGATCGAAATTTTCGCGCAGTCTTCGCGCATGCGGACCGCCATATTGAGATCGGCTAGCAATCCACGTACGCGCGGACCGTCTTGCGGCGCAACCACAAAGAACACGCCGGCGGAATTGATGTTGATCTGATCGAGCGAAACGCCGGCCTCCGCCAAACGCTCGAACATCATCATTTCGAGTTCCATCCGCGCGCTCTGGTCTTCGAGATCGCCGCGGATGATCCGCACGAAAGTGAGCCCCCCGGCAGATGTGACCCCGGTTACCGGACGATGATGATCGACGTTCTCCTCAACGACCGTACCGACATCGCTGTGCAGGCCCTTTATCGCGTAGGGTGTTTGCGTTGCGCGTGCAAATTCGGCCGCTTTGGAATGCATGACTTTTGCGCCGTGCTCGGCAAGCTCGCTCATTTCGAGCAGCTCCGCGCGTTCGATGGTGCGGGCGCCCGCGACGCGCCGGGGATCCCCGGTCATCGCTCCGCTGACATCGGTGTAAATATCGATGCGCGCTGCCCCGAGTGCGTTTCCGAGTGCGATCGCGCTCAAGTCGGTGCCCCCACGGCCGAGCGTCGTGATGTCGCCCGACATCGTCATCCCCTGGAATCCCGCCACGACGGGGACGATGCCTTCGTCCAAAAGCGAACGCACCCGATCCGGAGCGACGCGCACGATTTTCGCGTCCCCGAACGTCGCGTCGGTGAGAATGCCGGCTTGCGCGCCCGTAAGCGCGCGTGCCGCAATGCCGCGCGCCTTCAACGCTTCGGCAAAAGCAGCGGCCGAGATCAATTCGCCGCACGCGAGCAGCAAGTCGCTGTTTGCGTTGGATTTGTTCGCGCCGCTCGCGATTGTCAGGAGCGTGTCGGTTGCGTACGGCTCCGGCGCGCGTCCCATGGCCGAACATACCACCACGGTAGCGAAGCCGCAATCGCACGCTTCGCCGACGCGTTGCAGGGCCGTCGTTCGGGATTCCGCTGTAGCGAGCGAAGTACCGCCGAATTTAAGGATCGCAATTTCGCGCGTCGCCTTCACGAAGCGTGCACCAAACCGCGCAGCAGCAGTAATTCGAGAATTTGCACGCCGTTCGTGGCCGCGCCTTTGCGCACTTGATCGCCCGAAATCCACATCGAGAAACGGGAACCGGATGCATCTTCGGCACGCAAACGGGCGACGTGGACGAGATCCTGGCCCTCAACTTCGCGCGGCGTTACGATACCCTCGGCATGAAACGCGATGCCGGCCGCGCGACCAAATTCGGCGCGCAACGCATCGAGCGTGGTCGGCCGCGTCGTCTCGAAAAAAACGGCTTCCGAATGCGCGTAACGGACGGGCACCCGGACCGCGATCACCGACATTGCGAGTGCGTCCAGGTCTAGGATCTTTCGCGTTTCCGCGCGCACTTTCGTTTCTTCAGTCGTATAACCGTCCGGACCGAGCGTTCCGATCTGCGGGATGACGTTGCGCGCAATCGGGGCTGCGAACGCTTTGGGTTCGGGCTCCGCAGTCGCAGCTAGCACGGCCGCTTCCGCCGCCGCGAGTTCCTCGATACCGGCCCGGCCTGCACCGCTGACGGACTGATACGTTGCAACCTGCACGGAGCGCAAGCCCGCAACGCCGCGCACGGGCGCAAGTGCGACGCAGAGCACGATCGCCGTACAATTGGCAACCGGAAAAATGCGCTGATCCGCGCGAAGCGCATCGGCATTGACCTCGGGAACGAGCAGCGCGAGTTCCGCCTGCAATCGGTACGTTGCGCTATTATCGATGACCACATTGCCGCGCTCGGCGATGCGCGGCGCGTATGCGCCGCTAGCCTCTTCGCTACCGGCAAAGAAAACGGTGTCGTAACCCTCCAAAGCGGGCGCCGTCGTTTCCAAAACGTCCAAGGTCTCGCCGCGAAAACGAACGGCGGCCTTGCGGTCGCGCGATGCGAACGCACCGAGGGAGTCGATGGGAATGTGCCGCTCTTCTAAAACGCGCAAGACGGTTTCGCCGACGATGCCGGTTGCACCGACGAGCGCGACCTTCACGCGAGCCTCGCGTCAACGAGCGAATCCAGACCGATGGTCAGTCCGTGCTGGAGCCGAACGGCTCTCACCGCCAAGAGGATTCCCGCCGCAAACGATTCGCGCGAAAATGAGTCGTGACGAATCGTCAAGAGCTCGCCGTCGTTACTAAAGAGTACCGCCTGATGCGCGACCAAACCGTGCATCCGGACGCTGTGGATCGGTACGTCATTGCCGCTGACGGCGCTCACGCGCTCGGTCGTCATACGAGCCGTGCCGCTCGGTTTATCTAATTTCTCTTGGCGATGCATTTCGATCACTTCGGCGCTCGGGAAAAATTTTGCCGCCTGCTCCGCAAAACGCATCATCAGCACCGCACCGATCGCGAAATTAGGAACGAGCAGCGCACCGACGTCGTACTCTTTGGCGAGGCGCGCGAGTTCGTCCGTTTCATCGTGCGTCCACGCACTCGTGCCGATCACGGGCGAGACACCGTGCGTGATACATTCGGCGGCGATGCCGATCGTTTTGGGATGGGTCGTGAAATCGATCACGACGTCGGGCTGCCCGTCGTGCAAGAGCTGTTCGAAATCGGCGTATACGGAAGCAGACGCGTCGCCGGAACGCGCAAAACCGCCGACGAACTCAAGATCGTCAGCGGCTTTGACGGAACTGGCTGCAAAAGCGCCCATTTTTCCATGGACGCCCGCGACGGCAACTCTCATCATACGAAAGTGTCACCTTGCATGACACCGTTTCTCGCTAGAGCGCTAAAGTTTTTCGAGCGGTGCGTATTTGAGCATGACCATTTTTTGGCCGACGTTCGGGAAGTTGATGGTAAGCAATCCATCGCCGCCGCCGCCAACCATGTCTGCAACCACGCCTTCGCCCCACTTGGGATGACGGACGCGGTCGCCTGCCTGCAGGTCCATCTTCATGCCGGCACCGGCATTTTCGTGGATGGAAACCTCGCGCCAACGGCCACCGGCCGGACGCGGAAGCACGACGCCACCGAGCATTTCGACGGACGGCATCTCTTCTAAAAAGCGCGACTTCGGATGCGCGAACGTGTTGCCGAACAGCGTGCGGCGCTCGGCATACGAAAGAAATAACTTGTCCATCGCGCGCGTTAGGCCCACGTAGGCCAGACGCCGCTCCTCTTCTAGCTCCGTCATATCGACCAGCGCGCGGCTGTGCGGGAAGACGCCTTCTTCCAAGCCGGTGAGGAACACGACCGGGAATTCCAAGCCCTTCGCACCGTGCATCGTCATCAGCGTAACGTACGACGATGTCGGATCGAGCGTATCGAGATCGCTGATCAGGGCGATGTTGCCGAGAAAATCGGCAAGGGTGCCGGTTTGATCCGTTCCCTCGAACTCTTTGGCGACGCCGACGAGTTCTTGCAGATTTTCCAGGCGGGAACGCGCTTCGTTGGTGTCTTCGTTTTGCAGTTCTCGAACGTAGCCGGACTCTTCCATGACGGCCACGAGCAGGTCGCTGATGGAGAGCGAATCCAAACGCTCGCGCCAATTGGCGACGAGTTCCGCAAAGCGTTCGAGTTCTTTTTGCTTCTTGGGAACGGCGCGTTTTAGCAGTTCTTTATCGAAGACGGCCTCGCCCACGGACATCTTGGCTTCGGTTGCGGCGTCGACCAAGCTCGCCAGCGTTTGCGCGCCGATGCTACGGCGTGGAACGTTGACGATGCGCTTGAACGCGATCGCATCCGACGGATTGAGTATGTAGCGCAGATACGAGATGATGTCTTTGATCTCCTGACGCGCATAAAAACCGGTGCCGCCGACGACGCGGTAGGGGATGCCTTCGGAGATCATCGCTTCTTCGAACACGCGCGATTGCGCGTTGGTACGATAGAGAATCAAGAAATCGCGATAGGCCGAACCTTCACGCACGGATTCCTTGATTTTCTCGACCACGTAGCGTGCTTCAGCGCGTTCGGTTTCGGCGCGGAACGCCGTAACCACGTCACCCGGGGCGCGATTGGTGAAAATTTTCTTGGGATGGCGCGTCTTGTTATTTTCGACCAGCTCGCTTGCGGCGGCAAGAATCGTTTGCGTGCTGCGATAGTTTTCTTCTAAGTTGAAGACCTTCGCACCCGGAAAATCTTGCTCGAAGCGCAGGATCATCTTGTAGTCGCTGCCGCGCCATGAGTAAATTGACTGATCGTCATCGCCGACGACGGTGATGTTCTTATGCTCGCCCGAGAAGAGCGTCAGCAAACGGTATTGCGCAAAGTTAACGTCTTGATACTCGTCGACCAGCACGTAGCGGAATTTATTTTGGTAGCGCGTGCGGACTTCTTTATCTTCTTCAAATAAGCGGATCGTTTTGCCGATCAGATCGTCGAAGTCCAAGCTGTTGGATTCGGAAAGGCGGCGCTCGTATTCTTTATAGACGTTTCCGTAACGCTCGCCGATGAACGACGCATGCTTTTCCAGATATTGGTCCGGGGTTTGCAGAGCGTTCTTCGCCTTGCTGATTTCGGCGAGACACGCACCGGGTGTGAGCTGCCGCTCGTCGTAGTCGAGATCGACCAGAATATCTTTGATGACCGCGCGTTGATCGGTGTCGTCGATGATGGCGAAGTTGGGCGTGATGCCGATCTTCTTACCGTCCCGGCGCAGAATGCGAACGCACATGGAGTGGAACGTTCCAACCCACAGGTCGCGCGCGGCGGCGCCGACCATGCGCTCGAGGCGCGATTTCATTTCCCCCGCGGCCTTGTTGGTAAAGGTTACCGAAAGAATGCGGTCGGGAAAGACTTCGAGCTCGTGCAGCAAATGAGCGATGCGGTGGGTAAGCACGCGGGTCTTGCCGCTACCGGCGCCCGCGAAAATCAAAACAGGGCCGTTCGCGTGGCGAACGGCGGCGGTTTGTATGTCGTTAAGTGTTTCTAAATCGGCGATCATCACTCGTATGTATTCGCCGTTTGGCTTTTTTTGCCTCGGCAGGGGTTTACCGGGCGATTGTCAGGGCTTTTGCGGGGCGGTCGGCAAGCGCACACGCGCTCGCTAAATACGCCAAAGTCGACTCCGCGCCCATGTTGGGATTGGCGCCGCCCGCGTCGATTCCGTCGCAGCAACCTCCGCGGTCTACCATCTGCACCCCGCTCGTATTCTTGCCGTAAAACCACTCGAATGCCAGCCGCGCGGTGGCGACAAAGGCCGGATCGCCGGTGCAATCGTGAGCAATCAGGGCCGCGTCGACCATCGAAGCAACCTCCAGCGGCTGCTGGCCGTAACGCGCCCGCCGGCCGCCGCGGACGTACCAGCCGTTGTTGCCGATCGGGATAAACATCCCGTCCTCCATGACGGTGCGCTCGTAAAACGCGAACGTTCGCAGGCCGACGGCAATGAGTTCGTCATCCCGCAGCAGGAGGCCGGCGCGCAACACCGCCTCGCAGAGCCGGGCGTTATCGTAGGTCATTTCGTTCTCGAACCATTGCCAGCCGGTGTCGCGATTGGCAAGGTATGCGGTCTTGAGCGCATCGGCGAGCGGGCGAACGGTTTCGCGACACATCGCTTCGTCGGCCGATCCGGACGCGAAAGCGTGCGAAATTCCGATAACCGCGTACGCGATCGACCGCAGATAACGCAGGTCGCCGAAACGCGGAATAGCATTCTCGAGCAACCGGCCGCAGACGGTTTTCCAAGACTCGCGGTTACCGTACCGCATGCCGAAACCGAGCGACCAAACCGTGCGTCCGAACGAATCTTCCGTGCCGCGGTCATCCAGCCAGCGGCGGTCGAAACTCATGAAGTTGTGGAACCAGCCGTCCTCCATCTGCGCGTCATGCAGAAACGCAAGGTACACCGATGCGAGCTTGGCGGCCGTTTCGTTGCGCGGATCGAGTTCCAACTTTGCAAGAACAACCATGAACGCACGCGATACGTCATCGCTGCAATAGCCGGTCGAGCGGTTGGGAATGTCGTGCGTCGCATGTTGAATGACGCCGGTGTCATCGCTCAAGGCCAGCAGATGATCGAGCGGCGGCGCCGCGATGTTACGCATATTGGAGAGTGTCCCGTTGCGGAGCGAGTTCGGCAAATAGGCTGCCGTATGCCGCCGCAACGTGCGGCCAAGTCATCTGCCGCCCGAAGCGGTACGCGCGCCGTTCGGTACTGCGGCGCAGCGCGGGATCGCTCAGCAGCGCGTTGATATTTTCCGCAATCGAATTCGCATCCCGGAACGAGCACAAGAAGCCGCGGTGGTGTGCGAGCACTTCTTCTGCGTAGAGGTAGGGCGTTGAAACAATCGCTTTGCCGCATCCGACCGCATATGCCAAGGTGCCGCTGACGATTTGCGTCGGGTTCAGATAGGGCGTCAGATAAATATCCGTGGCGGCCAAGTAGTTCACGAGTTCGTCAAAATCCAGATATTTGTCGATAAGCGTGACGTTATTTTGAAGTCCGAACTCCTGAATTTTTGCCTGCAAGGACTCGCGATACGATTCGCCTTCTTGGCGGCGCACGACCGGGTGCGTTTCACCCAGGATCAGGTAGAGGGCTTCGGGATGACGTTTAACGACGCCGCGCATCGCTTCGATTGCGTATTCCAAACCTTTACCGCGATTTATCAAGCCGAAGGTGGAAATGACCATGCGCTGCCCGACGCCGAAGGACGCTTTGGCATTTTCCGTTGCGCGAAACGGCACGTCAGGTACGCCATGATGAATGACGCGAATGAGTTGCGGTGAAATGCCGTACACATTTTCGAGCAGCGTTTTACCGGTTTCGGAAAGCACGACGACGGTGGCAACGTTAGCGCACAAATCGCGTGTGACGCGCAGCATTTGTTCGTCGGGTTCGGGCAAGATGGTATGCAACGTGAGCGCGACCGGTTTTTCGATGAGTTTCAACAACCCGATGAGCCACTCGCCGCGCTCGCCGCCGAATAGGCCGTACTCATGCTGGATGTTTAAAATGTCGGCGGGATGCGCGTTGATGACCGATGCGACGTAGGGATACGATTCGGGATCTTCCTCCATGAGGCGCGCGACGATCTCGGGACCGTACATACGAACTTCGCCGCCCGGCTCGTCGATGGCAATTATTTCACTCTTGGTATGGAAGGCGGCGTCGAACGAGTCGATGACGTCTTTCGTAAACGTCGCAATGCCGCACTCGCGCGGGGGAAAGGTCCCCATAAAGAGCGTGCGTGGAACAGGGCCCGTTACATACGCATCCATCGACAGACCGGCCACCAAAACTCCTACCCCAGCTTCCGAGGAAGACGACGGGGACCAAGCTGGCCGTCGCCCCCTTCATACTGTTAAAGTGATTTACCCCGGCACGCTGTTTATCAAAACCTAGCGAGCGCGGGCCAAAGGGGCGCTTGGTCCAACTCTCGATCCCGGTTCGAGAACCGCTCCCGCCTCGATAACGGTATCGTGACCGACCACGCTCCCGCTGTGGATGACGGCTCCGGCTCCAATTCGGGAGCCCCCGGCGACGATTGAGCCCTCGATTCGCGCGCCGGTTTCGACCACGACATCATCCCACAGGATCGATTCCACGATCGCAGCGTCGGCGCCGATGCGGCACCCTTTGCCGAGCACCACGTTCGGACCAATCTTGGCGCCCGGTTCGATCACGACATCGTTATCGACGTGAATGGGCGGAAAAATCTGCACGCCTGCCTGTGTCATCAACTCCTGACCCGTGATGCCGGGCTCAAGTTGCAGAGGCATGCGACCAAGCAGAATATCGCGGTGGGCCGCCATATAATGTTCGGGGCGCCCGATATCGAGCCAATAATCGCTTGTGGTGTATGCGTAAAGGGCCATTCCTTCGGCCAAAATCTTGGGGAAGGTTTCGCGCTCGATCGAGACAGGGCGGCCGGCGGGAATCATATCGAGCACTTCACGTTCGAGCAGGTAGGTGCCAGCGTTAATTTCATCGGTCGGCGCTTCTTCGCGCGGCGGTTTTTCGACAAACTGCGAAACGCGGCCGGCGGCGTCGTGAACGACGCATCCGAATGCGGATGGATCTTCTACTTTAATAAGGTGCAGGACGCCGAGGCCGCCCTTCTCTTTGTGATAGCGCATCATCGCCGTCAGATCGAGGCTCGTCAGCACGTCGCCATTGAGCATAAAAAACGGTCCCGTGATGAACTGTTCCACGTTTTTGATGGCGCCGGCCGTGCCGAGCGGCGTCTCTTCAATAACGTAAGTGATCTTCATACCGAGGCGGCTACCGTCTCCGAAGTAGTCCTTGATCGCCTGCGGCAAATAGCCGGCGGGCAGAATAACGTCCTTGATGCCGGCGGTAGCGAGCCGGTCCATCGTGCGCGCCAAGAAAGGCACATTCATAATCGGCACCATGGGTTTGGGCGTGCCGTACGTGAGCGGACGAAGCCGCGTACCCTCGCCACCGACCAGAACGACTGCCTGCAAAAAGACCTCCAAGAGATAAAGAAAGAGCGCAAACGCTCGGTAGTTACGTGTCACCCTGAGCCCATTGAAGGGCGGTCAACTGTGTCACCCTGAGCCTGTCGAAGGGGCTCCAAGTCACCTTATTATACCCCAAAACGCCAGCATGCTGTCACGCTTAGGCTCTAGGCTGATAAGCATGCGGCGACTACACGATTGGAATGAGATACAGCAATATCACGATGCGGGTCATGGATTTGTGGAATGCCGGCGCAATTTCGGATTCAGCCACACTGCATGGATCAAGGCGCTAAAGCGCGGGGAGCTTATTGCCCGCTTCCGTTCTGCTGCATCCGCACCGGTTTGCGACGCCGATCGGCGCAGAATTTACAATTGGACTGAAATCCAGAAATTCTACGATGCAGGGCATACGTATCGGGAATGTCGCGAGAAGTCCGGTTTCGCCGCCATGAGTTGGCACAAGGCCCGTCTTCGCGGTGGAATAAGAACCCGCCCGCACGCGATACCGATTGATCGGCTGTTGGCCGCAAAGAGAACGCGCCCGCACGTCAAGCGACGCCTGCTCGAAGCCGGTATTTTGAAAAATGTCTGCGATGAATGCGGGCTCTCGGAATGGCAGAGAAAGCCCCTTTCGATGCACATCGACCATATAAACGGGACGAACGACGATCACCGGCTTGAAAATCTTCGCATGTTGTGTCCCAATTGCCATAGCCAAACAGCAACGTACGCAGGGCGGAACAAACGATTGAAGCGCGCAAGGAGACGCGACGAAAATCTCGTATAGTCCCGGGCTGCCAATCCCGGCTCGTCTAACGGTAGGACGCGACCCTCTGGAGGTCGTTATTGGAGTTCGAATCTCTGGCCGGGAGCCACGGCCCTATCGTCTAGAGGCCTAGGACGCCGCCCTCTCACGGCGGTAACACGGGTTCGAATCCCGTTGGGGCTAAATTTTGAACCCTTATTCCATAACGGTTTCCGGTTCAAAAGGCGGCTGTTAGGCTCCAAAGCTAACAGCCGTCTAACAAATGGCGCCATGCCATGCGTAAAGACCAATATTGACATACCGTCAATAAAACTTCATGCGGATACGTTGTATTTCTTTCCTGAGCGCATTTTCATATTAAATGCCGCGCGCGTCGGCGCTGCCACGAGAATACTTTTGAATCCCTTTTCGACTGTTAGCAAACCTTCATATTTTTCAGAAGTGGCCTTACTAAGCGGTTCTTGTTTTTATTGCGAGCCAGCGCCACCACAGCCATGCTGCGAACAGCACGTTTAGAACGAGTCCGACGGCGCCGACTTCGACGCCGAAAATCGCCGTCGCAGTAACACCGAGCGCTCCATGCCGCACGACAGACCCCACCCCGAACAGGACGTAGGCCGCACCGTTCCACACGCCATGACTTACGCTGGAGACGATGACTGATCCGGAAATGGAACGTATCAGCCCCCAAACAAGACCGATTACGGCGGCGTTAACGATGAACACTGTTGCTTGGAGCGGCGGGAGCGCTCCATCTTTTGCCAACGTCACAAAGGAGATGTGCCACGCTGCAAATGCGAGGCTGCTCCAGATAAGCACCGAAGTTTCACTCAGACCCGCGCGCCTAAGTACGCCCCACAGCGAACCGCGAAAAAAGCCTTCTTCGGTTACGATTGCAACGAGAACCGTGGAGATCGTCAGAATCCCAAAATTGAGGCCGGCTTTCTGCCAATTCGTGCCGGACATATTTGCCGCGCCCGCCGCAACCGAAATCACCGCCGCAACGGTGATGACGACAACCGGATACAGAACGGCGAGCGCATAATCGCGTCCGCGAGCCCAGCTAAATCCAATTTCTGCTGGAGAAAATTTTGCGAGTATCCAGAACAATCCAAACAATGGAAAGAGTGGCAACGCGCTGTAGGTACTGAGGCCCAGTGAGTCCATTTCTGCCGTAATCGCGATCGCCAGAGAAGCGAACACCACTGCAAGGATGAGCCTCTGTCGTTTGTTTTTCACGACTCAGGTACCCGCGGGAAGCCGGCATTTGTTTCAACTCGCCAAGAATCAAAGGTGCCGGATTACTGCCAAGTCCGGTGAGGGGCGCCGATTGAGCGCGATCAGCGTGGCGGGTCACAATGAGGAGGCAAGGAGAGATGCATGGCACGAGGTCCAGGCTGATTCGTACATGGATTATATTCATTTTGGAGATTCATTTGGGATCATAAACGCCAACTGGGAAGATTTCAAAGACCTGTTCCCAGACCAGAACTGGGTAAAAACTCGCCTCGACGAGCCCGCAAAATCCCGGTATGCAATCATGCCCGGTCGCATACTTGCCCCTAACGAGATTACGCCGCTCGAACAATATTTCAATGATTGGATAAAGCAGGTAGGCTAGCGTGTCCCGTTACGAAAGCGCCCCAAACATCGTCTAACGAAAATCTAACAGCGCGGGCGGAAAGACTCGCTTTTGGCAGGTAGGGGATGGGAACGAAATGCACCGGAAACCCTTACAGGACGGGGTTTTTAAGTAGCGGACGGGATTTGTCGGGAACCCAGTTTTCAGATTCGAATCCCGTTGGGGCTATATGAAATCCCTTGCAAAGTCTATCGTTTCCAACGAATTGTTGACCGTTTGTTGCCCGGCCAGAGGGGGATACGCCGGCTAAGTGAGACTCTATTGTCGATTTGTCACCCGGTATTTGATGTAGCTGTTGCCGCCGACCTAGCGGTATTTGCTCGGATTGCGGGAGTTGCAAGTGATTTAATTTCCGCGTGATTGTGCAACGCGAATGGGCCTGCAGCAATGCGGGCTCTTTTTTTGTCGTGTCGCACTCATGCGGACATTGTTGGCAGAATGAAACTCACACCCTCATCGGAGTACACATATGCAAACCGTACGCGTCAGATAACATATTACAAACAAGAAATCGCAGAGGTTCGAGAGCATGTTGCGAGTTTTTCATAGCGCAACAACCGGGCGCCCGGACAACATCTGGCTGATCCAGACGCGCGGATGAGGGACTACACATCCGCCGAGTACCAAATCGTGAGCGCGGCGCTGCGCTTGAACGCAGCAACGCAGATCGCGCCAACTTACGGCGCCGGATACTGTACGTGGGAGTGACGATCATGGGCGCATTCGAGCAGCCGCGGAGCGACTATCCGCGAGGGGGCCCGTAGAGATAAGGCTGCCCTCGTACCGACCGGAAGCGTCTTGACAAAAAACACCGTTTGGATAAAATTTAGATCGTAAGAGCACTGATGCGGTCGAAAGGAGGACTACGTGTCGAGCACTCTTTCGCGAAACGGAAACGCGGCATCACAAGCCGAGCGCCAAATGCCTCACTGGATGCCCTACCATGAACTCCTCGGGTTTGACCCCTTCCCCACCCTCCGCTCTACGCGAGCGTATGAGTACGATGTGACGCGAACCGAAAACGGCTACGAGGTTGAAGTTCCGGTTCCGGGCTACAAGCCAGACAATATCGAAATTACCGTTAAGGATGGTCTTATTACGGTCTCTGGCAACAGCGAGCGTCGAAGTTTCTCGCGATCATTCAGCATTCCGGAAGATGTTGATCAGGACTTAATCGGAGCCGGGGTCAACGACGGTATGCTCGTTCTAACCCTCCAGCGGCGCCCCGAAGCGCAGCCTAAACGCATCCAAATCAAGTAAGGGTTGGAGGAAGAAAATGTTGCGACCCGTCGGCCATTTTGCGCCGCTGCCCTCATGGGCCATGGCTCGTTTTGAGGTGATCCCCTGTGAGAGTCCCCATGTATTATCGTCCTGGAAAAATCTCTATCGTTTCTTTTATCCGTCACTGAATTAATTGTTGAGCGAAAGTCCCACAAGGGCTCGTACGCACTTCACTTTTCACCCACCGTAAATGGCGGCCCGTGCGGATTAAGCTGCGCTCGGGCCGCCCCGGGCGGCGCGTTGGCTGCTAAATGTTCGCACCCTACATCGATGCGATCGGACTGATTGCCTACGTCGTTCGCCGCAGGCTACTGCGGCCAGTTTGAAGCGCTAGACTACCCTCCGGCAGCCGCTTTCTCCAATGCCGGTACGTCGATTTTGATCATCTTAAGCATCGCCTCCATCGCGCGCTGCGCGCGCTCGGGATCGTCGTCGCCCAAGAGTTCGCTTAACCGTTCCGGAATGATCTGCCACGGGATGCCGTATTTGTCGCTGAGCCATCCGCACTGCTGCGCAGATCCGCCGTTCGCCAGCAATGCATCCCACAACTTGTCGACCTCCGCTTGATCCTTGCAATTCACGAACAGCGAAAGCGCAGGCGTTCCTGTGGGATATGGTCCGCCGTTTAGCGCGATAAATTCTTGCCCGGCAAGCCGGTACGCGATCGTCATTACGCGTCCGGGCTCGCCCGGCCCGACGTCGCCGTAGCGGCTTACGTCGAGAATTCCCGAGCCTTCAAAGAGCGAGCAATAAAACTTTACAGCTTCTTCGGCTTGATGGTCGAACCACAAGAACGTTTTGATCTTCTGCATTGTCCTTACTCTCCTAACGGGTTACTGCTTCGGGCCGGTGCCGACGTTGATCATCCATTCGATACCGAAGCGGTCGGTCACGAGACCAAAGAGCGCTCCCCAGAATTGCGGCTCGAGCGGCGATATAATCGTGCCCCCTTCTGAAAGCGCCTCGAAGATTCGCTTACCCTTTTCTACGTCCGTACCCGAAAGGGTGAGCGCAATGGGACCGCCCGTTCTAACGTCACGGTCCATGCCGTCGTTTGCCATGAACCGGATTCCCGGCGCATCAAACTCGGCGTGCATAACGTCGTTCACGCGGTCGGGAGGCACGTTGCAATTGTCTGGTCCTTCGGAGAACCGTAACGCGTTGTACGTTCCGCCGAGAACGGCGGCATAAAAATCCAGCGCTTCGATAGCGCGGCCATAAAAGCAAATGTTGGGTGCGAGCTGGAGCGAGAGTTCCTGAGAAGCGGTTGTCGTTGCGGTCATTTTTTAATCTCCTCACGGTTCGAAATGTAGAAAGTTTAAGCCGATTTTAGCAAGATTACTTGTTTAAAGCAAGTTATATTCACAAAAACAATTATTTGTGCTACGCTCGGTAGGTGATAAACCGATCATACGGCCAATATTGTGGCCTTGCCCGGGCGCTCGAACTCGTCGGGGAGCGATGGGCCTTGCTCGTGGTGCGTGATCTTTTTGTCGGACCTAAACGTTTCACCGACCTACACCGCGGGCTGCCCGGCATCCCCACGAACATCTTAACCGCCCGTCTGAAGGAACTCGAGCGCGCGGGTCTCGTCCGCCGCGAGGCAATAGCCGAACCGACGCGTGCGGTGGTGTACGAACTCACGGATCAGGGTCGGGAACTCGAACCAACACTCACCGCCTTTAGCCGATGGGGCGCAAAGAAACTCGGCGAGGCGCGCGACGGCGAGATCGTGACGCCCAATTCGCTCGTCATGGCGCTTCGCACCACATTTCGCAAGGAGGAAGCGCGCGGCGTTCACGCCGGATTCGAAGTGCACGTGGGTGACATCGTGATTCACGCGCGTGTCGATGGCGCACGCGTCGAAGTGCACGAAGGTGCGCTGCCGCGTGCCGACCTCGTTATCGAAGCGGGCCCCGCAATACGCACGTTAATGGCCGGGGAGACCACACCCTCGGAAGCACTCGATGCCGGCATTATTCGTATCGTACGCGGCGATCTTTCGCGGCTCGAGCAATACGCGCGATTGTTCCACATCTAGTGAAAGAACCGCGCCGCATGCACGCGTTCAGAGACTTCGCCGCGATCTTGTGCTTGGCGCTCCTTGGCGCCGGCGGAACTGCTGGAGCGCCTGCCGGCGCCGATCGTACGGTCAAAAACAACGCGCTCATCTCTACTCGCGACCCGCGGGTAACCCTTGGGCTTGCGCGGACTATGCGCTATGTTGGAACCGATCGGAGGTTCTATACGGAATTGCCAATTGCGAACTCTACGCATTTGTCGACGCGGATGCGCAAAAGAAAGTTCGCCGACTCTACTGGGTCCAGTTCGAAGGCTACATTCCGCAAATGCCAAAGCTGCGGCATCAATACGATTCAACGCGACACGCAAAACTCGGCGGCGCAGATTTCTTCGTCGACACATGGGTTGAATCACGGGTTCCCGGCGATCAAATGCCGGCGGACATGCGTCCGTTAGAAGCCTTCATCCTTGCCAAAGGATATCGGGTTCCGGCCGGCATTCATTCGCCTTCCGACCAAGAGCATATCGAAACACTCATCCGCGCACACGGATATACGATCCCTGCGGGACTGATGTCGGTACGCCTGGTGCATCTGCTGGATCAAGGACGAAAAGAACTGATGATCATCTACAGCGAGGATGTAGCGGCAACGGGATACACGGCTGCCGAATTGCGGAAAACCGGCAAAGCCTCCGCCCGGTGGCGGTTTAACAATAAAGTCGGAGAGGCCCCGGCGCCGAGCACACGAGGCCTCCGTGCAGCAAACCCTACCTGAGGGGATGGGTTGGCTACAAATAATACTGTCGGCTGGAACAAAGCGCCGGTTTAGGAACAAGAATGGCCGAGGAACATGGGAACCCTGAGGGCCCTATGGCGCTGTCAGGCATGTCTCCTCGGCTAAGAATACAACGATTGCGAACTTGAAAAGTTCCCGCCCATGGACGGAACTTTAACGTTTGCAATACCGACGATTGGGCACACCTTCGCACAGAAGCGGATCCGCCGCCCCGGTTGTTATCCGAACAGCCGGGGCACGCTCACGGTTAGAGGCATTTCGCCGTACTCATCGCCCGGTGGAAAATCCGAATCGGTCGAATGCACTTTCCACAATATTTTCGGTGCCGCCTCGAACACGTTTGACGCCAGAATTATCGTGCCGACTCGCTCGGGCCGTTGCGGATCCAATCCCGTTACATTGCGGAAGCCGACCTGTTCCCAGCCCTCGCCCGGCTTACTCAGCGGCGAGACGGTACCGCGGAGCAATGTCTCTCCTTTGGGCAACAAATACCAACGCAGGGCGTACGGCGGCCCGATGTGCAGCTTCAAAAAAAAGTGTTCGGAAATTTTTTCGCCGATGTTGGTTACATAAACCGGGACTTCGATTGCGTAGCCGGTTTCATCAGGGCGCGCGAGGAAATTCGGCGGCGGCCCCGGCTCTGCAGACGCCGTAACAGTCCACCGAATGCGGTCCGAATCCAGTAACGCCGCGTCGCCTTCACTTGCGTCCTCGGAATCTTTCCGGCCTATTACACCTTGTAAAACGCGCCGTAACTTTCCAACTACGTCTTTAACCATGAGCATATACCGCCAGATGAATCAGTGCCAGATGCCGCAAAAGACGCCCAAAGCAAAAACGGCCCGGTTAATCGCGAGGTGCAGAACGCAATGATAGTGCATAATTCTGCCGCTTGAACGTGCCATCAGGGACGGCTTGCGATGGGAAGGGTGGCACGCGGCCCCGCCATTATGGAGCGAATCTCATCAGACGTTCGCTGCCGGCAATCGCGTTGCCCCTGTTACATTTGCAGATGGTGCTCATAGTTAGCGGTGCTACCATTTGAACATGGCAACCATCACGACTTCGCTTATGCGCAGACTCGGCATGCGGGTTCCAATCTTCAATGCCCCAATGACTCCGCAGGCGGGCGGCGCGCTCGCGGGCGCGGTAAGCGATGCGGGTGGCCTCGGCATGCTGGGCATGGACGAAGACGAACCGGCCCCTCAAATTCGCGAGCAAATTGCGGTCTTAAAGACGCGAGAGGCCCCCAATTTTGGAATCGGCTTCGTTATCTGGCTTTTGGAACGGCGCCCGGAACTCGTTGAGCTTGCTATCGATGCCCAACCAAAAATTGTGAGCATCTCTTTCGGCGATCCGTCACCGTACGTCGAGCGGTTTCACGATGCCGGCATTCTCGTTGCTTCGCAAGTCCAGAACCGCAAGTGGGCGAAGGCCGCCATCGATGCCGGAGTGGATATTGTCGTCGCGCAGGGCACGGAAGCAGGCGGGCATACCGGCGCTGTCGGAACGCTGCCTCTGCTTCAAATTGTTTTAGGCATGACGGACAGACCCGTGATCGCGGCCGGGGGGATTGCTACAGGTAGCGGAATTGCGGCCGTACTTGCTGCGGGAGCGCAAGCAGCGTGGATCGGTACGCCATTCTTGCTCGCAGCAGAAAGCCGCAGCACGCCGCAGGCGCAGGAACGCATCTCCGCAGCGGATGAGACCCAAACGATACACACCAGTGTTTTCGATCGCGTTCAGCACAAACCGTGGCCCGCCGAATTCAAAGGCCGCGCCCTACGCAATCCATTTGCGGAAAAATGGAACGAACGCGAAGACGATCTTATGCGCGCGGTCCCCGAAATAGAGCGGTTCCACAAGGCGAAGGAAGCACGCGACTACACGACCGCCAACATTTATGCGGGACAATCCGTTGGCTTGATCCGAGACCGCCGGCCCGCCAAAGAAATCGTCGAAAACTTCACTTCGGAAGCGATAGCGTGTCTCGACAATGTTTCGACCTTGATTCAATAACGATCAGGTCATCGCGCGCGATTGAGCGTCGCTTCGGCGATGGCGCTTCCGTGCAGGAGCAAAACGATAGCCGAGACGCGGCCGGGGTTATTCACGAGCAGGGTTCCGTTTTGGGTTTTCCGGAAGGTGAAACCCGATATGACTATCGCTGATCTGCACGAAATTTAACGTGCGACCGCCACGCTTCGTTTCATGCCGATGGTACGCCCGGGCGGCGCTTGGATTACTCCTCGGGAAACGCTCCCGGGCACTCCCGCGAACGGTGGCTGGCGATCGCATTTTGCACGACAGGGTCTTCGTCGATATCCCGGTCGACGCGCAACTGTTGGCCGCATCTCACGCAAACATACTTCATGCCCACATGATAGGACGCGCCTCCTCAAGCGTCTGTATTACAAGCGACCCACGCTTAGCGTCCCAGCACGGTGCCGACGCTGATGAACGGTATGACGAAAGCGTTGCGGTCGGCAAGCGTGCCGTCGGGGAAACGCATCACGAGATTGAGATAACGAATTCCGTACCCAATCTGTAATTTACGAGTTTGGACCTGGGCAGCCAGCGTAGCATCAAATTGAGAGCCGGCTTCCGGTTGAACCGTCCACGGGCTGTGCGATGTGGACCTTCCCGCTCTGTAGAGATCCAGACGTTCCCCGATAATTCCGGTCATACGCGGATTAAAGCCGACATGTGCCACAAGGTTCGAGCGAGGCCGGTCCATGAGAATGCTTTCGATGCTGTACCGAGTACCCACAGCGCGCGAGCGGTCTGTTTGTTCAAGCCGGATCGCTGATGAGCCGCCGCCCGACATCCCAAGATTATACGTTGTTTCTTGGTTATAAATCGTTTCACCGAGTCCGAGGCTGGTCCGCGGCGTAACGTGATACGATAGCATGCCGCTCAGGTAGGATAGCTCTATGCTGTTTAAGCCCAGCGAGGAATTCAAGACCCGCAGATGGCCGAGCGGCGGAATGCCTTCGGCGCTTAGCGTCAGCCGGCCGGTTCGAACGTTCGCGTAAAGCAGCGGTGCCGGGATCGCCGGTGCCGTTGCTCTGCCGCTAACCTCGGTGTGCGTCCCGTGCACCACGACGAGAGCCGCTCCAACTTCTATCTGCTTCTCGGCCGCGGCGGCTGGATTCGAGGCTAGCCCCAGTGCGACAAACAATAGGCAAAACACCC
>JALZBM010000046.1 GCA_030947385.1 Vulcanimicrobiota bacterium | reverse complement strand
TCCCTAGGTCTTTTTTTATTATATGAGCCAGTTATCCGATCAGTTTGAAGAACTCGCCCGACGCTTCGGCGCCGCGCTGGCAACGGCCGCGGACGCAAGGTCGCTCGATGCCGTGCGCGTGGCGTTTCTCGGCCGCAGCGGCGAGGTGACCTCCCTGCGGCGCGGCATCGGTCAGTTGCCTCCGGGCGAACGGCCGACCGCCGGTAAAGTGGTCAACGAAGTAGCCGCCGGGATGGAAGAGCAAATCGCTGCCGCGGAGCGCGCGCTGGAAATGCGGGGTTTCGATTCCGCGCTGCGCGAGTCGATCGACGTCACGTTTGCGTCGATTGCGCCGCAGACCGGTTCGCTTCATCCGGTCCGCCAGGTGATGAACGAAATCGCAGCCTACTTCGAGCGCCACGGATTCGCCGTCGTACTCGGGCCGGAAGTCGAGCCGGACTACTATAACTTCGATGCGCTCAATATTCCCGCCGATCATCCAGCGCGCGAAGGATTCGATTCATTTTTTCTGTCCGAGCATCTGTTGTTACGCCCGCATACCTCGCCGATGCAGATTCGCACTATGGAACATTTCAAACCCCCGATAGCGGCGATCGTACCAGGTAAGTGTTACCGCCGCGACGCGGTCGACGCGCGACACTCATACATGTTTCATCAGGTGGAAGGCCTGCTCGTAGCCGAAGGCATTCACTTCGGACATCTCAAGGGAATGCTCGCCGGCATGTGCCGCGAATTATTCGGACCCGATTCCGTCATCCGGTTTCGGCCGTCGTATTTTCCGTTCACCGAACCGAGCGCCGAAGTCGATACGCGTTGCCCGCTTTGCAATGGTTCGGGCGGCGACTGCCGCATGTGCGGGGGTTCGGGTTGGATCGAACTGGGCGGTTCGGGCATGGTGCATCCCAACGTGTTGCGCAATCTCAAATACGATCCCGAGGTGGTATCCGGCTGGGCGTTCGGCTTTGGCTTAGAACGCATTGCGCTCAAGCGATACGACATCGATGACATCCGCCGTTTTTTTGAAAACGCGCCGGGCTTCCTGAAACAGTTGGCGTAGTGCGAGTTCCAATTGCATGGCTGCGCGAGTACGTCGATCTCCCGCCGACGGCGAAAGAAATTGCGGATCTGCTCGCGCAAATCGGCTTCCCCGTCGATGCGATCGAAACACCGCCGGTCATCTCGGGCATCGTTACCGGAAAAATCACGACGCTGGAAAAACATCCCAACGCCGACCGCCTGCAAATCGGTACGATCGACGTCGGCTTGCGCGAACCGTTGAAAGTTGCCACCGCCGCGACCAACGTCGCCGCAGGTCAAGTAATTCCGGTCGCAACGATCGGTGCGCAATTGCCGCACCTCAAAATCGAACGGCGCACGATGCGCGGATTCGAATCCGAAGGCATGATGGGTTCGGCCGAAGAGCTGGGGTTGCCCGCGGAGTGGTTCGAAGACGGCATTCTGCAACTGGATCGGGACGCACCCATCGGCGAAGACGTCATCAAACTCTTCGGATTGCAGGATGCGATTTTGGATGTCGACGTGACGGGTAACCGGCCGGATGCGCTATCGATTATCGGACTCGCGCGAGAACTGGCCGCCGCAACCGGCGCAAAACTGCGCCTCCCGCTGGAATTGCAAGCGACGCCGGCTCGCGTAACGAGCAAAGGCGTCGATCCGGACAAGGACCGCGGCGGTCCGAAGGTGACGCTTCATTCGGCGGACGCCATCCGTTTTGTCGCACAGCGCTTCAGCGGCGTGCACGTCGGCCCGGCACCTACTTGGATGCGCGTCCGTCTCGCGCAAGCGGGCCAGCGGCCGATCAACAACCTCGTGGACATCTCCAACTATGTGATGCTCGAGGTGGGTCAACCACTGCATTTTTACGACGCCGCGAAAATTGCGGGCAATCACCTCATCGCGCGGGACGCGAAGGCGGGCGAAACGTTCGTCACCCTCGACGATGTCGAGCATACGCTCAAAGATTGCGACTTAGTCATCGCCGACGACGAACGCGTCCACGGTTTCGCCGGGCTAAAAGGCGCAAAGGCCGGTGAAGTGGGCGCATCGACGACATCCATCGTTCTCGAAGCCGCTAATTTTAATGGGCCCCGCGTCCGGCGAATGAGCGCCGCACATGGTTTTCGGACGGAAGCTTCCACGCGCCACGAAAAGTCACTCGCACCCGCGTTGACCGATCTCGGTGCGGCGCGCGCTGCGTACCTTCTGATCGGTGAAGGCGCAACGGCGTACGCCCCGCAGGCATTCGGAGCGGACGTTCACCCATCGCCGAAAATTGAGTTCGCAGTGCGCGATGTCAAGCGTTTGCTGGGCTTCGATCTGGCGCCCAAAACGATCGTGCGCCATCTTGAAGCGCTCGGTTTTTCCGTGCACGAACGGCCGGCAGACTTGCTGGATATCGTACCGCCTTTATGGCGTCAAGACGTCGTCATTGCTGCCGATGTCGTCGAAGAAATTGCACGCATGGAAGGCTACGATAAGGTCCCAAGTGAGATTCCCGCGATACCCGATCATGAAATTCCAAGCCGCGAGTTTAACCTCGAACGCGATCTCGCGCGCAGCCTGAGCGCGCTCGGATATCACGAGATTATTTCTTACTCGTTGCAGGGAGCGCGAGTCCGGCAGAAGTTCGCGCTGGCCGGCATCGAGCCGAGCTTCGAATCCGTGGAGATCCTCAACCCGCTCTCCGAAGACCAACGGTACCTGCGGTACGCGCTCGAGCCCGGCATGCTCGACTATTTTTCCGGAAAAACCGAGCCGTTCAACATTTTTGAAATCGGCCACATCTTTCCCAAGATCGATGGGCACGTAGAAGAGATGCCGGTACTGGGTTTTGCTTTTTCGGCCGCCCCGCTGGATGAGCCGGCGTGGAAAGATTCGCATTTCTTGCGCCTTAAGGGCGATGCAGAGGCGACGATTGCGGCCATCACGGGACGCGACGCCGAGATTATACGCGACTCCCGCCACGGAATGCACCCGGGGAAAACAGCCCTCTTGCTCGTGGACGGAAAAGAAGTCGCTTATTTCGGAGCGGCCGACCCCCGCATCATGCGTGCATACGATATTCGCCTGCCGGTCTATCTTGCGAGCGTGTATATCCAACGTCTCCCCGAGCGACTCGTCCCGCAATTCGTCCCGCCATCGCGCTTTCCATCGACGTCGCGCGATCTCGCGCTGATCTTGGATCTCGATGTCGAAGCAAAAACCGTCGAGGTTACGCTCCGCAAAGCCATCGGCACGCTGTGCAAAAGCGCGCGCGTATTTGACGAGTACCGCGGACCGCAGGTCACCGACGGAAAAAAGAGTTTGGCGGCGCGCGTCGTTTTGCAGCGGGAAGACGCGACCATAACCGACCCGGAAGCCGACGCCGCCGTTGCCCGCGCTCTATGCGCAGTGCAGACCGAACTGCGCGCAACGATCCGGTCGTGATACCCGTGTGGCCCGATCTCGTGATCGGAGTAATCGTTCTCATCGCCGGCCTCAAGGGCTACAAGCGCGGATTCATTAGCGAACTCGCCGGCGCGATCGCGCTGTTTGCATCGATCGTGACGCCGTTTTATTACAACGGTTTTGCGGACGGCACGCTCGAGCAATACACGCACATGGGTCCCGGATCCGCGCATGTCGTCGCGATGTTTCTCACGGGGCTTGCAACCTATGCGCTGATCATGGCCGCCGCGTGGTTCTTGAATCGATTTGCCAAGCTGCCGTTCTTAGGGCTCGGCAATGCCCTCGCCGGCGGCGCGGTAGGCGTCGTTAAAGCAACGGTATTTTTAGCGTTCGCACTCTGGATCGCGCTGTTCTTTCCGCTCTCCCCGGACCTTCGGACGGACTTTCATCACTCGCGCTTAGTCGCGATCCTCACGCTGCCGGACGAACGGGTCGACGGCGCAATTAACTCCGTGCTTCCGTGGTTTGCGCGACCGTTCGTGCGGCCGTGGTTTGAGCGCCACCGGGTTTAGCCCCGTCCTGGATTTCTAAAAAAACGCGCAGCGCGGCCTGAACGCCTCTGCCCAAATGAACCGGAAGGTCTTGTTCGAGCAGCGCGATTTCGAGCGCGCCGAGCATCCCCAGCACGTCGGTTTGCGAAATATCGCCCATCGTTCCAATGCGAAAGATCTTCCCTTTCAATTCGAGCTGCCCACCGGATAGACAGACGCCGCGCTCTTCGCGCAATTGCTTGAGCAGCCGCGCAACATCCATACCCGGCGACGCTTTTACGGCAACCACCGTATTGGAATGTGCACCCGGCGCGGAAAATATTTCGAGCCCGAGCGCCCCCACCGCGGCACGAATCGCGCGTGCGTAGCTCGCGTGCCGCCTCCAAACCGATTGTGGTCCTTCGGCATGATAGCGCGCGAGGGCAACGTCGAGCGCATACAACACGGAAATCGGGGGCGTCCATGGCGTTTGACCGATTTCGGCAAACTCAATGGCCTTCGCTAAACTAAAATAGAAAGCGGGAGTCTTTGCCTGCTTGAGCCGCTCGATCGCTCGCGCGCTCAGCGCCACCATCGCAACGCCCGGCGGAGCGGAGAATACTTTCTGCGACGCGGTAACCACGGCATCGAAACGCCACGCATCCATCGTAAATTCGTCCCCGCCCATTCCGCTTACCGAATCGACGAGCGTGATTGCACCGTGATCGCCGATCGCTTCACTGACGGCGCGCATCTCCATTTGAACGCCCGTCGACGTTTCGTTATGCGTGAGCAGAATGCCGGAGATTTCTTTTTTCGTATCGGCGCGCAAACGTTCGCGCAGCACGTGGAGGTCCGGGGCGTGGCCGGCCTGCGTTTCGAGAATCTCGACTTCGCAACCGTACGTGCGCGCGATCGCAATGTACCGGCGGCCGAATGCACCGAGCGGGCACGCTAAAAGTTTATCGCCGGGTGAAAATAAGCTTACGAGCGAGGCTTCAAGACCGCCGGTTCCCGACGCGCCAAGTACCAGCACGCGCTGCGCCGTACCGAAGACCGGACGCATTGCCCGGTCGATACGTTCGAGCAGCGCTGCGAAGGCCGGACCGCGGTGATCGATCAAGGGCCGGCTCATTGCGGCAAGCACCGGTTCGGCAACGGTAACGGGCCCCGGCAAGAAGAGCAAATTCTTTTTCGAGTTCGGCATGATTACCGGGTTTTTCGCGGCCCAAGCCGGATTCCTTATGCGCTGGGGAACCGTTGACCCACGTATCATCGTTACGAACGCGAATGCCCGTCCCGGGGATTTCCTACTCCTTACGAAGCAACTTGGGACGGGTATTCTTTTTCTCGCCGTCACCCCGAAACGTGTGGAAGCTATGCGGCCCTAGCGTTTGCGGCCGGAGGCGCCGGCGCGGCGGGTTTTCCGTTCGACGCGAACGCGTTTGACCGCGCTGCGGCGAATGGGCACGACGTTGCTCGAGCGGCGCGCTTGTTCGGGACCGAGCAACACCGGCGTGATAATCCGTTTACCGAGTGCGTGAAAAAAGACTTCGGATAGCTCTTCCACCGGCGTAAACGTCATCGTGTCGCGAATCTCTTTTGGAATATCGTCGAGGTCGACCTCATTGCGTTTGGGCATGAGAATCTTCTTGATGCCCGCGCGCTTTGCGCCAAGCACTTTCTCTTTCAGTCCGCCGATCGGCAGCACTTGTCCCGTGAGCGTAATTTCGCCCGTCATTGCCAAATCCGAATCCACTTTGAGCCCGGTAAGCATCGACGCAAGGGCCGTTGCGATTGCCGTACCGGCCGACGGGCCGTCTTTAGGAATCGCACCCTGGGGTACGTGGATGTGCAAGTCGTGCTTGCTGAAGTAGTCTTCCGCAACGCCGAGTTCGCCCGAGCGCGAACGCAGGAACGACACCGCAGCCGTCGCGCTTTCTTTCATGACGTCACCCAGCTGCCCGGTGAGCGTGAGCTTTCCCGTTCCCGGCATCGTCGTCGCTTCGATAAACAGAATATCGCCGCCCACGGGCGTGTAGAACATTCCAGTCGAGACGCCGATGGATGCAACGCGTTTTTTGACTTCGTTATAAAAGCGCGGCTTGGAGAGGTATTCGACCAGACTCTCGGGCTTGATCCGCGCTTTGAAGCGTGGAAACTCGGCAATCTTACGGGCAACCTTGCGGAAGACCGTTCCGATTTCGCGTTCCAGATTACGCACGCCGGCTTCGCGCGTGTAGTCGACGATAATCGCCTTGAGCGCGGGGTCGGTCATCTGCGCCTGCGAGTCTTTGAGACCATTGGCCGTCCGCTGTTTTTTAATCAGGTAGCGTTTGGCGATCTGAATCTTTTCGAGTTCGGTGTAGCCGGAGAGCTGAATGATTTCCATGCGGTCGCGCAGCGGCGGACTTATCGTATCCAGGCTGTTGGCGGTGCATACGAAGAGCACTTGCGAGAGATCGAAGGGTAAATCAATATAGTGATCGCGGAAGCTATTGTTTTGTTCGGGATCGAGCACTTCGAGCAGCGCCGATTGCGGATCGCCGCGGTAGTCGCTGCCGACCTTATCGATTTCGTCGATCATCATCACGGGATTGCGCGTACCCGAATCGCGGATCGCGCGAATGATGGTGCCGGGCATGGCGCCGATGTACGTGCGCCGGTGTCCCCGGATTTCGGATTCGTCACGTACGCCGCCAACCGACAGGCGCACGAACTTGCGGCCCATGGCCTTCGCAATCGACTGACCGAGCGATGTTTTACCGACGCCGGGCGGTCCTACGAAGCACAGGATCGGTCCTGAGAGTTTCTTCTTGAGCTTGCCGACGGCAAGATATTCCACGATGCGGTCTTTGACTTTCTCCAAGTCATAGTGGTCCTGATCCAGAATCGTGCGCGCGTTCTTGATGTCGATTTGATCGCTCGTCTCTTTGCCCCACGGCATTTGAACGAGCCAATCGAGGTACGTGCGAATGACGCTGTATTCGGGAGAAGCCTGCGGCACTTTAGAGAGACGGTCCAGCTCGCGGTCCGCGGCTTTCTTCACCTCTTCGGGCATTTGCGCTTCGTCGATTTTGCCGCGCAGTTCGTTGGTTTCGGCCTGCTGCGGATCGGTTTCGCCGAGTTCTTCTTGAATGGCGCGCAATTGCTGGCGCAGATAGAAGTCCCGTTGGTTCTTTTCCATCTCACGTTGAATGTCGGACTGAATCTTGTGACCGAGCTCGACGACTTCGAGTTCTTTGGTCAGCAACATCGTCAGCTTGCGCATCCGTTTTTCGGTGTTGCGTTCTTCTAAGATTGCCTGACGGTCGGCCGTCTCCAAACGCATTGTCGATGCGACAAAGTACGTCAACAAATTGGGATCCGTGATGTTTTGGACTTCCATCTCCATCTCGCGAGGAGCCTGCGGCAAATAGCCGAGCAGCTTTTGAAAGAGGCCCGCGAGGTTGCGATGCATGGCGGTTAGGTCGGCGGACGTCTTCGTGATGTCCGGCATTTCGGTGTACGCCGCTACCATGTAGGGCTCGGTCTGGACGAATTGCTCGACCTTAAAGACGCTTTGACCCGCGACGATGCAGCGCAACGTTCCGTCCGGAACTTTGAGCATTTTCTGAATCGTCCCGATCGTGCCGATGCGCTGAATGTCGTTCGGACCAGGGTCTTCGGTGTCTTTATCTTTGAGCACCGTCAACCCGATCGGCCGGCCTTCGCGCAAGGCTTCTTCAACCAGCTGAATTCCCGGCTTCTTTACAACGGCGAGCGGAATGACGGTGTTCGGAAAGAGCACCGCTTCTTGCAACGGCAAAATACCGATTAACTGCGTTGAAGTTACCGGCTGGGCGAGTTTGGTTTCTTTGTCTTTTGTTGATGAGGCCATGAGGTTACGCAAGAGTCCTTTTAACAATCATTCGGATTTCGGTGCGGGTCGTGGGCACGTATTCGGTGGCCGCGATGGGAAGTTCGATCGTAAGAATTCCCGCGCCGTAAATTGCGGAGACGGTTGCAAATTCGACCGCTACCGGAAGATGAATTTTTTTGATGAAATCGCCGTACTCGATTTCTTTTTGCAGAAACGATCCCCGCGTGAAGCGCGTCGTGTCGATGCGGCGGCCGATGATAAACAGGTGGCGTTCATCGACGCCCACCCGCAAGTTTTCCGCGTCCCCGCCCGCCAGCTCCACTTTTACGACCACGCGAGCGTGCGCTTCGTCGATAAAAACGTCGGTGTTGGGTTCCCAGCGCCCGGCATGCGGGCGCTTGGTCAGCTCGGCGAAGAGCCGCTCGAACTCCAGGTCATCAAAATCCATGCTGTTCTTTAAACTCCCCCGAATTAGCAATCGGATGCGGGGACTGCTAACCTTTGAGAAAACCCGCCTAGCCCCCCGCAGGTTCGGGCAAAGCGCGGCCGGCCGGCCACGCGACGCAACTTTCCAGCCGGATTTTAAGCGGGTCGATCGCGGCCGGCGGAATCTTCACTTGGAAAAATTGAGAGTAGCGCGTCGGCACTCCCAGCCTCGTCTGGGGAGGAAATTCTATTTCGCTGACCCCCAGCGCGCGCGTTGAGGCCAGGACTGCATTGAGTTCCTGCGCGCTTGCCGGCGAGGTGTACTGCGAGGTGCGCATGCCCAAATACGTCTTACCATCTTCGCGCGTATAGAGGAAGCCGATGATTTGGTTGAGCGTGTAGGCGGATTCAGAGACCACGCGGTCGATCCGCACGATTTCACTCGAGCGCTGCGCGGGTTCGCCGACAACGTTCGGGACTTGCTTGGCCGAGTCGAGGCAAGGTCCGCGCGTATCGACAATGGCGGGCGGCACCGGTGCGTTTGTAATGACCGGACCCGGCACCGTCGGTGAGCCTGCGGGAACCTGGGCTACGATGGTCGAGGCGAGTGTGAGAAACGCAAAAGTTATGGTCATCATGCCCGGTCTTGCTTCGGCCTTTCGCGCAGAGACCTTGCCGCCGGCGGCGAACGATGCACGGCGTGACCGCAGAACGATCGACGCTTTCCCAGTCCGTTACCGTTGAGGGACCGCAGGGCGCACCCGGGCTCTTGCTCGTGCACGGCATTCATCTGGGACGCTACTCCTGGCAACCCCACCTCGCGATCCTGCGCCGCGACTTTCGTGTCGCGACGATCGACTTACCGCGGCACGGCACGATGTATGATGTTCCATTTACAAAGCAGCAAGTCAACGCCCAACTACGTTATGTTGTTGAAGAGATATTGGGCGCGCCGCCACTCTTGGTCGGATATTCACTCGGCGGCTACTGCATCACACAGTTTGCGGGCGCTTTTCCGGCATTGACCAACGGACTGCTGCTTGCCGGCTGCTCGCTCGATCCCACGCATTGGCGCGAAGGCGCTTACGGTGCGCTCGTTGGCGTCGGCGAACAAATTCCACGCCCGATCTTTGATTCGTTCAGCAGCATGTTCTTCCGCATGACGCTGCGGGCCGACCTCGCCGAAGCGATCATTTCCAATCCGTTCAACCCCCGCGCTTTCTCCGAAACGCATGCTTTATTGCGCGGACAGCGCTTCAGCGCAATGCTCAATTCCTACCCGCACCCCGTGCTCATCGTCAACGGTGAATACGACTTCGTGTTCCGCCCGCAAGAACGGCGCTTTATTAAAGAAGCTCGCGCCGAGCACCGCATCGTCAAAGGGAGCGACCACGTTTTTCCGCTCCGGCGCCCCGAAGAATTTAGCGCCATAATTGCGGACTTTAGTGCGGGTGTGATTACGAGAGCGGCACAGGCATCCGCATGACGGCGGCCACGCCCGCGTTACTTTGCCGCGGCGACGTCCGCCGCGGTCACCGGACCCGCAGCGTTACTCCATGAGCCGCGGATGTACGTGAGGACGGAAGCAATCTGATCGTTCGTGAGCGTACCGTTCCACGCCGGCATCTGGCCGTTGTACATAACGCCTTTCATCCGCACGGGACCGGTCAGGCCCAGCTTGACGATGCGGATAACCACTTTCGGATCGCCGGTGACGACGCCGTTGCCGTCCAGCGGGGGAAACGCGCCGGTTTGCCCGGCGCCCTGCGCGCCGTGACACGTGGCGCAGTTCGCCTTATACACCGTCATGCCGGATGCCATTCGCGCCGACGCCGCCGGCTGTGCCGATGCGCCGGCTTGCGTCGTTGTCACCGTCTTCGTCGACGAATTGGTATCGGAGCCTTTCGTACATCCGGCGGCGAGCAGAACGGGCAACACGAGACCGAGGGCAATGGAACAACGATTCATGCACACTCCTTCATTCGGGCCATTGTATATCCACGGGGGTTGCTTCGAGGTGTTCGGTAGCTCGCACGGCGTGCCTTTCGCGGACCGCGCGCCGCACGCCGTCGACACCGAAATCCGCAGCCAGCATAAACGTGACGAGCGCAAGCACCATCAACGTCGCGGACGATCCCAACACCGATGCATATGACGAATAGCCGCCTTTCGTGAGAAAGAATCCCGCAGCCAAAAGAAATGCGCCGAGTGCGCCGACGCGGATGAAGAGTCCGAAAATCAAAAGTATTCCGGTTAGCACTTCGAGCGCCGCAACGATCGGAACGGCGGTATGTGCGTTTATCAGAACCGTGTGCGCGAGCGGCCCGTGATACCACGGCGGGATCGCAATCGTGCGGCCTCCGATGAGTTTGCCCAGGCCGGTCAGCAACCAGTAAGCACCGAGATAGATTCGAGCGACGGTCAGCCAAAAAGCCGCATGGGCCGGTAATCGGTTCATACGACGGTCTTACCTTTGAAAGCAGCTAAAGGTGTCATGCGGGCAGAAGAACGCTCCATGGCATCGGTTCTCACGGCGAAAGCGCCGCGCACGCAGCGGCAGTGGGCGATTTACACCACACTCGCGATGGTCCTGGCGACCATCCTCGTGGCGCCTTTCGCGCGAACGCCCGCCGTACCGGTTGCATGGTTCATCGGATTCGTGGTCTGGGGCGCAGTTTTCACCAGCATCGGCGCGGCCTACATGCTTTCGCGTCATCTCTTCGCCAGCCGGATTGGCGCGCTCGGAATTCTGGTTGCCGCGTACGTGATGTCCGCGGTCTTTTTGGCCGGATACCGGGTGACGTTTGCGTCCACGGCCGGAGCACTTTTGTGGTCGGGCTGGCATGTGCTTTTTCCGGGGGCGGTTGCAGCGTACGTATTCGCACGACGCCGTTCGCCGCTCTTAGACGCCGGGAGCGCCGCTTGTCGCAAGCTGCTCGTCCCGTTCCTCACCGCCGCGGGGGCACTGGCTGCAGCGGCCGCCGTAACGGTACTCTCAGCGCGGTTCCCCACTCTTGCACGTGAGGCCGGCGCCGTCGCTGCGCCGCTCGCACTCGCGGTTACTTTCGTTGCGCTGTACGGCGGATGGCGGCGCACGCGCGGAGCGTCGACCGTCCATCTTTGGCTGCTCGTTTCGCTCTTCGCCCTCTTTCTGGACGTGAGCCTGACGATGTATGCGCGCCATGCGTACACGTGGGGTTGGTACCTCGCCTCAATTTACGGATTGCTCGGCGCCAGCTACGTTTTTCTCGCGCTCATGGAAGAAGCGGGACGAATGAGCACGAGCGCCGTCGAGGTCGAGCGAAAGCTCCATGTCGTCTTCGACAGCGTCGCCGATGCCATCCTCACGATCGACGCGCGCGACGTTATCGCTTCGTGCAACCACGCGGCCGCAATGCTTTTCGATATCAGCGAGGAGCGGCTCGTGCGGTTGCCGGTAAGTCGAATCATTCCCGATTATGTGTCGGCTCTGGAATCGCTGCCGAATCTCGGCACGATCGAAGTACGCGGACGCCGAAGTGACGGATCGATTTTCCCACTCGAAATCGCAGCGAGTCAGGCCGTCGAACAGGCGACGATGACAATCGTCATCGCGCGCGATATTACCGTCCGCAAGCGCGCGGAGGCGGCCCTTGCATCCGCACGCGATCAAGCCCTCGAAGCGGCGCGCCTCAAGGCCCAGTTTCTCGCCACGATGAGTCACGAGATTCGCACGCCGATCAACGCGATCGTTGGCACATCCGAACTCCTTTTGAGTACGCCGATGAGCGAAGAACAGCGCGAATACGCAAACACCGTGAACACCTCGGCCGAGTCACTGCTCGCCGTCATCAACGACATTTTGGACTTCTCAAAACTCGAGGCCGGCAAGATGGAACTCGATACGGTTCCGTTC